>JAKAVW010000134.1 GCA_021827445.1 Pseudomonadota bacterium | reverse complement strand
GCGAGGTCCGAAGATCCCCCGCTTTCCCCCTCAGGGCTCATGCGGTATTAGCCCAAGTTTCCCTGGGTTGTCCCCCACTAAAAGACAGATTCCTACGCATTACTCACCCGTCCGCCACTCGTCAGCACCCGAAGGCCTGCTACCGTTCGACTTGCATGTGTTAGGCATGCCGCCAGCGTTCAATCTGAGCCAGGATCAAACTCTTAAGTTCAATCCATCTTAAACACAATACTGCTCAGGATAATTATCAGTGCCTAAGCACCAATAATACCCATGGGCCTAAACCCCACACATCTCCACTCGGCTGGAAAAGAACATCCGGACCGGAGCCCGGTGCGGCTCAGCGCCGCGTCGTGAGGGCGCATTATACGGAGCTCTCGAAGGGTGTCAACAGATGATTTCAGTTGGCTTGGGAATCGGCCTTGCTCAGGGAGACACGGGCGAAGTGGCGTTTACCAAACTGCAATAAATACTCCGCTCCCAACGTCAGGGTAGTGGCCGGGTCAACGACCCGCTCACCATTCAGGCGCACCGCACCCTCTTTCATCTTGCGCATGGCCTCACTGGTGCTGGCAGCTAGTTGCACCTGTACGAGCACCTGACTGAGACGCGGCGCTGCCGGCAAGGAAAGCGTTTGCAGGGGCAGATCATCGGGGGTCTCGTGGCGCTGAAAGCGGGCCAGGAAGGCGGCATGGGCCTCCTGGGCGGCCGCTGCATCGTGAAAACGGGCCACCAGTTCGCAGGCCAGATCGAGCTTGATGTCACGCGGATTGCGCGCTCCACTGGCCGCGGCATCCTGCAGGCGCATTTGCTCTGTCGCGGGGACTCGGGAGAGCAGCGCATGATAGCGCCACATCAAAGTGTCTGAAATCGACATAATCTTGCCAAACATTTCCGCAGGCGGGTCTTCGACCGCGATGAAGTTACCCAACGATTTGGACATTTTCTGCACGCCGTCCAAGCCTTCGAGAATGGGCATGGTGAGCACCAACTGCGGTTTCTGGCCATACTCACGCTGTAATTCCCGGCCCACCAGCAGGTTGAAGCGCTGATCGGTACCGCCCAGTTCCACGTCCGCTTTGATGGCGACCGAGTCATAGCCTTGGAGCAAAGGATAGAGAAACTCGTGAATGGCGATGGGCTGATTGGCATTGTAACGCTTGCTGAAATCATCACGTTCCAGCATGCGGGCGACGGTGTAACGCGCGGCGATCTGGATCAGTTCATCGGGGCGGAGTGCGCCCAGCCATACTGAGTTAAACATCACTTCGGTGCGCTCGGGATCCAGTATCTTGAACACCTGACGCTGATAGGTCGCGGCATTGGCCACCACTTCTTCGCGACTGAGCGCTTTGCGGGTAACGCTCTTGCCCGTGGGATCACCGATCATGGCGGTAAAATCACCGATGACGAACAGCAGCCGATGGCCGAGGTCCTGAAACTGGCGGGCTTTATGGAGCAGCACCGTATGCCCCAGGTGCAGATCCGGAGCGGTGGGGTCCATGCCCAGCTTGATCCGCAGGGGTTTATTATCGCGCTGTGCCGCCGCGAGCCGCTGTAGCATCTCGCCTTCGGGCAGCATGTCGACGGTGCCGAGCGCAATTTGTTCGTGTGCGTCCTGATGCTTTATTGTCATAACCTGAGCCAGTGTTTTGTGATAAGGCAGCATATTAGCATTGGCAGGGCCATGGCTGAATGGTCTTTGCACTCCCCGGGCATCCGCACCCCATGTCAATAAGCACTGGTTAATCTCCGCAACAAAGGCACCTTGATCTGGTCGAGAATTAAGGTGTAGAACGCCGTCGCCAGGAGCAGACTGGCGATAATCACTATCGGTAGGGGCGCCATCAGCCAGCCCATAACCGCCAGACCGCTTACTACCAATATGTCCGTCAGACTTGCCCAGAGCAGGAAGCGACCAGGGATTGATCCCCAGAGATGGCCGCGCTCCCGCACCAAAAAGACATTGGCGAGCCCGGAAAACACCAGCCCGAGGAAATCCAGGGTCTGCACGGACGCCAGTGGCAGGCCCAGAGACCGGCCCACGCCATACACGGCGAAGATATAAATCAGCCAGGCGAAAGCCACCACCAATGAGGAGAGGACCAGAGTACGAATATCCCAGCGGTCCGGTTTGGGCGAGGGACGCACATTATCCTCTGCCAGCGACATGGTCACGAAATCATTGGCGAAGAGCAGCAAAAGGACCAGCAGCGGTGTGACCACAAAGCTGCGGAACATCAAGAAGCCCAGACTCAGGAACAGGGCGACCTGAAAGACCTTGACGATTTTGTTGAGGGTATAGGTGAGCATGCGCTGATAGACGCGCCGACCGGTGACCACCGCATCGAGTACCCCCTGCAAACCGGGCGTGGTAAGCACAAGGCTGGCCGCTGCCTTGGCAACGTCGGTGGCACTTTCCACGGCCACGCCCATCTCGGCTTGTTTAAGCGCAGGGGCATCGTTGACGCCATCACCGGTCATGCCGACGATCCGGCCTTTTTTCTGCAACCCCTGTACCAGATGAAACTTATCGGCGGGGAAAACCCCGGCATACACGCTACAGTCCTCAGCCAGGGCACTGCGGTCACAAACGCGGCCCGTGATGGCCAGCGATGTGGCAACATTTTTTGCCGTCTGCAGGCTGTCGCCGGTGATCATGCGTACTCGCACGCCAAGTTCCCGCAAATATTGGACGACTTCGGCAGCATCCGGGCGGATGGGGTCCGCGAGTGCGAGCAGACCGAGAAGGCGCGGTTGACCATCCGGACCGGCCGCCACGGCGAGCACCCGTGCGCCACTGGCGGCGAGATCCGTTGTCGCTTGTTCCCAGTCCGTATTGCTGCAGAGTTTAGCGATGATCTGGGGTGCACCTTTGAGTGCGCGCCATGATGCGCCGTCCTGCATGAAAACCCCCTCCGAACGCTTGGTAGTGGGATCAAAGGGCACAAATTGCTGGCGATCAGGCAGATTGGCGATCTGGGTTGCCGACTTCTGGAGAATGGCGAGATCAATGGGATCCTGGGTGGCGCTGTCACTGGCCATGGCGGCCATACTAAGCAGTTGCGTCTCTTCTACACCGGGCCAGGTCTTTATCTGGCTGAGGCTGAGGCGGTTCTGGGTGAGGGTGCCGGTTTTGTCACTGCAGAGATCACTCATGGCGGCGGCTTCTTCCACCGCGGCCAGACGGGTGACCAGCACCCCACGGTGCACCAGATGCAGAGAGGCGATGGCGGTGGCCAGGGTGAAGGTGGCGGGCAGCGCCACCGGTACCGAAGCAACCAGCAGGATGAGCGCAAAAGGCAGTATTTCCGCAAGAGTGATGTGGCTGGCGGCTGCGTAAATCAGGATCGCGGCGACGAGAACAACGTCCATTATTACCAGATAGCGGACAATGGAGAGAACCAATTCTTCCAAGTGACTTTTGGCACCGGCGCTGCGCACCAACTCTGCGGTTTTACCGAAATAACTCCTGGCGCCGGTCGCCGTGACCTCACCTGACGCTTCACCGCGACGCACGACGGATGCGGAATAGAGGGTATCGCCTGCGGCGCATTCCACGGGCATGGATTCTCCCGTCAGGGCGGATTGGTCTACCAGTATGCTGCCATCGCTGAGATGCAGATCAGCGGGAACGATGTCGCCGACCCGCACATGAACCAGGTCACCTGGCACCAGATCGGCGGCCGAGACGCTTTGCCATCGTCCGTCGCGACAGGCGCGGGCCTGAATCCGCAGGCGCTCTTTCAGCAGATCCAGCGCGCTCTGCGCCTTGCGCTCCTGGCTGAAACCGAGCACCCCGTTAAAAATGAGGAGCAAAGTGATGATGATGGCTTCTGGCCACTTACCCAATATGGCTTCCAGAATCAAGGTGCCTTCCAGCATCCAGGGTACCGGTGCCCAGAACTTGTGGAGAAAGAGCAGCCAGTTTTGGGGTTTTTCTTCGGTGATTGCGTTGGGGCCATATTGGGCAAGCCGTTGCCGCGCCTCGTCGCTACTCAGTCCGTTGCAGGTGTTTTCCGGCATATTCCGCTATCCCGATATCTTTTATGTTCGTTCAAGTATAGAACCCTGAAACCCACGAAGATTCCCCCGCAGGCCGTGCTGGTAGTAAACTGCGCAGATTGCATTGCATCGGGAGCATGGCGTCATGTTAAACCTCTGGGGAGAAATAGTGATTATGGTGGGAACGCCTGTTATCTTGGCGTTTGTCGCCCGGGGGGTAAACCGGCTGGCGAATCACCCTCATTGGGATGAGGGTGCACGATGATTTTGTTGACCTTGTTGAAGGGTAAACTGCATCGGGTACGGGTTACCGCCGTCGAACTGGAATACGAGGGCTCCTGCGCGATTGACAACGATCTGCTGACTGCGGCGGGCATCCATCCTTACGAACAAATACACATTTACGATGTGAATAATGGCGATCGTTTCAGTACCTATGCGATCAGCGCCCCGACCGGGTCGGGGATCATTTCAGTCAATGGCGCCGCGGCGCGCCGGGTGGCCTTGGGGGACATCCTCATCATTGCGGCCTACGCGCAGGTGGCGGAAGAGAAAGTTGCCGGTTTTCAGCCGCAACTGGTGTATGTGGATGAGCGCAATCGGATAACCCGACGCAGCCAGCAGATTGATCCTGTCCCCGCCTGAGCGGCGAGCCCTTTGTTGAAGGGAATCCCCCGCAATGCAGGGCTGCTGATGGGAGCGCGCGCCGCCCGCAGCGTGGGGCAGGGGGCGCTGGTCGTGGATTTCGCGCTCTATCTGCATGCCCTGCACTGGACAACGCTGAATATTGGCGTTTTGTACTCGGTTAGCCTGCTGGTCGGCGCTTTAGCGACCCTGCTGGCGGGTCCCTTGAGTGATCACTTTGGTGCCAAAGGCTTTCTGTTGGGCTACGAAGGAATTCAACTCATCGCTGCGTCCATCGCGCTCAGTACCGCGCAACCCGTCTGGCTTACTCTGGCTGCCATTCTCGGGGCCTTCGGTCGCGGCGCCAACGGCGGGGCCGGTCCCTTCGCCCCGGCGGAGCAATCCTGGATGTCGCGGAGTGTGGCCAGCGAGCAATGGGGAAAGATTTTTCACTTTAATACCAGCATCGGACTTTTGGGGATGGCCGCTGGTGCCACACTGGCCACCTTACCCGGTATTTTAGCGGGCGTGTTGCCGGATGCTGAGGTTTACAGACCGCTCTTCCTGATGGTCTTGCTGGGTTCGCTTATCTGCCTGCTGTTTTTGCATGCTGCAGAAGAGTCGCCGACCGCTGCGGCATCAGCGGAGCAAGGTGAGCAGGTACAGACAGATCCTCCGGCGGTGCGCAAGCCCATCTGGCGGGTGCTGCTGACTTTCGGCACCATCAATGCCCTGAATGGTCTGGGAATTGGTATGGTGGGGCCGTTGATGGCGTACTGGTTTCACCTGCGCTTTGGGGTGGGACCAGCGGCGATTGGTGGCGCGATGGCACTCGCCTTCGTCAGTGCCGCTTTCATGTCGCTGATCGGTCTGCGCCTCACTCGGCGCTTTGGCTTGGTGGGAACGGTTTTGCGCATGCGTCTGCTCGGGCTGGTTCTGTTGCTGGTTCTACCGTTCTCGCCGTTTTTCTGGCTGGCGATGCTGATTTTTATCGCCCGTGGGGCATTGAATCAGGGAAACATAGGCTCACGGCAGGCGCTATTTCTCGGCCTGGTGGACGAGGACCGACGGGGCCTGGCCGCGACGGTGAATAGTCTGTCTGTACAGGCCCCGCGTGCTATTGGTCCGACGATTGCCGCCACATTTTTTCAGTCAGAGATGCTGGTAACCCCCTTTCTCATTGCGGGGGTACTGCAAGGCGCGTATTTGTATTTTTTTCAGCGATTTTTTAGAAAATAATGATACAATACGAGTGGCTGTATTAAAAATATAGGACCTCGCCAAGACGGCGACAAGAGCAACTTTTATGGTTCCGCATTGCCAGACAGGGTAGGCGGCGACTATGCTCTAAGCATGGACCATACCAACCCCAATTCCTTTCGTTTCGCGCCGCTACGGCGGGCGGCCTATCGCCTGAGTGTAACCCAGGCGGAACAGTTACCCGCCGATAATGGCGTCGAAGTGGCCTTTGCCGGCCGCTCCAACGTCGGCAAGTCATCCACCCTCAATATGCTGACCGAGCGCCGGGCACTGGCGCGGGTCAGCCGCACCCCGGGCCGTACCCAGGCCATCAATGTTTTCGACCTCGATCCAGGTCAGCGCCTCGTGGATCTGCCTGGCTATGGGTATGCCAAGGTACCCGAGGCGCTACGACGCTCCTGGGGACCACTGCTGGAACACTATCTGCGGCGGCGCGGCAGTTTGCGCGGATTGATCCTGGTGATGGATATCCGCCACCCCTACGGCCCTCATGACGCCGATCTCATTGCCTTCGCGGCGGGTTGCGGAAGGCCGGTGCATGTCTTGTTGAACAAAGCCGACAAACTCAGTCGCGGCGCGGCTATTCAAGAAATGGCCCGCCTGCGGCGGATTCCAGAATTGCAGGGGGTCGCCATGCAGCTCTTCTCTGCCCAATCAGGGCTTGGTATAGACGAATTGCATGAACGTATAGCGCGTTGGCTCACACCAGAAGCAGAAAAAGAAACCCCGGCTGATACCGGGGTTAATAGCGAGTCCTCAAAGGGAGGGGAGGACTCATGATCCGGCCAGGGAGGGTAGACCGGATCCAGACAACCAATGGGCTATCCACGGTTTTGGAGTGAAGCGTGCCCAAAAAGTTCAGTGAACGTCACCCCTGGCATGTGTTGCGGCCGGACTGGCGTGCCCGCTGGCGCGCGCGCGGGCAACGCTGGACGACTCTCCTCCACCTGGAGGACTGGTATCCGCATTTCCCCATCGCAGCGGCGGTGGGCTTTCTCGGGTTATTCAATATTCTCCCAGCGCTGGAGCATCTGCTGGGCCTGAGCTACGTCGGCAGTCTGGCAGCGGTCTCCCACAGTTTTGTGCTCGATGCCTTTCGCGGTATTCCACAGGGCGCTGCAGGCGTCATCTTGCTCATCATGTCCCTGGGTCTGCTTTTCCGCTCCCGTTTTGCCTGGGCGCTCGTCCTGATTATGGCAACGGCCATCCTTGTCTTCGGGATTTATCGGCACCCGCATCAGATCTCCGTGCTGCTGTATTACAATGCCGCACTGGTGCTTTTTCTGTGGGTATTTCGCGGCCGTTTTAATCGCAGCAGCTTGGCAACGGGTACATTGTTTGCCTTAGTCGGCGCCATCATGGTTGTGAGTTATGGCGTCTTTGGCGCATACATTCTGGGGGACGGATTCAAACCGCAAATTCACAGCCTTTCTACGGCGCTCTATTTTTCGGTAGTCACCATGGCCACCGTGGGCTATGGAGATATCCTGCCGGTCAGCAACCAATCGCGACTATTTGTGGTATCTTTGATCGTATTGGGAATAACGGTATTTGCTACTTCGCTTTCCGCTATTATCGTCCCGGCCGTGAATAATCGCCTGCAATCAGCCCTGCAAGGAGAAAAACGCCGCATGATTCGTAAAGGCCATTATATTATTGCGGGCGACACCCCGTTGGCGCGCAACAGCTATCGCGAACTCAAGGGCCGCAATCTGCCCGTCGTAGTGATCATGGGACACCAGCCTGATGACTCCATCTATCAGCCAGAGGATTTGGTCATCGGCGACTCCAGCGATACGGATGTGCTGCGCAGTGCCGGTGCCGAGCAGGCTGCGGCCGTACTGGCTTTACGTGCCGACGACTCGGAAAACGCCTTTGTGGTGCTGGCTGTCAAAGAAATGGAGGGGTCGGCCAAAACAGTAGCCGCCGTCAATGACAGTAAAAATCTGGGCCGGGTGCGCCGGGTACAGCCGGATATGATTATCGCCCCCCAGGTGTTAGGCGGG
>JAKAVW010000133.1 GCA_021827445.1 Pseudomonadota bacterium | reverse complement strand
TTGGCGATGATGCGCCCCATGGGCAGCGCTCCGCGTGGAATGGCGAGCACCAAGGGATGTTTGCCATCGTAAGCGGCCAGGCTCCGGGCCAGTAATTCCGCTGCCGCTTCACGGTTGGCAAAATGTTGTGGAATCGTGGTCATCATTAGTCCTCCAAGTGATATGGCAGTGCCAAGCCGCTAGCCAGAAGCACCTCAATGCGTGGTGCGATGGTCAGGCTGCGTCTCTGACCAAGCACCGTTCTGGCCATCATATTGACATATCGTTCAATGGCTTCGATAGAGAGGCTTTCCACCTCGCTGCAGCGGACTGTCACCCAGCAGTTGGCCTTGTAAGCGTTGCCCAGGTGCAGACTCAGTTGATCGAATACGGTGAGGGGCATGCGAACACACAAATGTTTACCCGCTGCGGTGGTGAAATCCATAGTAAGGTCATTACGCGGTGAGGCGTGGGATGGAGTGGGTGCCGTGGAGGAGGGTGAGAGCATTTTATGCGCCAGCGTACGGTTCAACAGATCCATGGTTATCTCCTTGTTGTCTATGAAAAGATAATGTGCGATCAGTATGGACCCTTCTGGCTTGGATCTGTCTGAAGCCCATCTTTACGTGGCAATAGCTGGCTGTATGATCATCCAATATCAGGCTTTTATAAATTGCGAAGTCGGCGGCGAAGTTGATCTAAGCGTGGAAATTTCGTGAAACGGATTGAATGGATCAGGAAACGCGCCCAAGTCGAAGCGTAACAAATTAAGCCGGTGTGGTTGTTATGTAAATATGCTTTATAGCTCATGAGCTGGGGATGACATTTTATCCTCATTATGAATAATCTTCTACCTCATGCTATAACAATAATCGCGCTAATAGCAAACTGCTAACTTAACATATTTCATAAGCCTTATGGCGCAAATTTGGTGGCAGTATTGGAGGTGTGATTATCTATGAAACAATAGGTTCTTCTGGCTGACTGCGTAACGAATATTTGTCGGTGCCACCGAAGGCGCGGTGTGCTGCGACGGTATTCCCGCTTTATCCTCCGGTGGCTCCGCCATGGAGTCCTCGCCACAGTAGCGGTTGGCATCAGTTGCCTATACGCAAGGGGATGCGGCGGCGCCCAAAGCGCCCGATCTGGCGTTCGAAGCGCCCGGCGATGGGGTGCTGACAATGGGGACAATGGCCATCGGGGGTCAGATGGTAGCTGAGGATCTCGTACCAGTCCCGCGTGATCAACGGTGCGCCACAGCCGGGGCAATAAGTGGTGTCGCCCGTGGCGTCATGGATGTTGCCGGTATAGACATAACGGAGCCCTGCCTCCAGGGCGATCTGCCGCGCCCGGGTCAGGGTGGCGGCAGGGGTGGGGGGCACATCGGGCATCCGGTAGTCGGGGTGAAAAGCGGAAAAATGCAGCGGTACGTCGGGGCCGAGGTGGTCCATGATCCATGCGCATTCGGCGCGGATTTCGGCCTCGGAATCATTGTGGCCGGGGATGAGCAAGGTGGTGATCTCCAGCCAGGTGGAGGTCTCCCGGACGATATACTCCAGGGTTTCCAGCACCGGTGCCAGATGAGCGCCGGTCAGCCGGTAATAAAACTCCTCGGTAAAGGCCTTGAGATCAACATTGGCGGCATCCATCTTGGCAAAGAAATCCCGCCGGGCCTCGGCGTGCACATAGCCCGCGGTCACGGCCACCGTCTGAATCCCTTGTGCGTGGCAGGCATCGGCGGTGTCCATGGCGTATTCGGCAAAGATGATGGGGTCGTTGTAGGTGAAGGCGACACTTTTGCAGTCGAGGTCCCGGGCCATTTGGGCAATGGCCGCGGGACTGGCCTGGTCCTGCAGTCGATCCATCTCGCGGGATTTGGAAATGTCCCAGTTCTGGCAGAACTTGCAGGCGAGATTGCAGCCTGCGGTACCAAAGGATAAGACACTGCTACCCGGATAAAAATGGTTCAAGGGCTTTTTTTCTATGGGGTCCACACAAAAGCCAGAGGATCGTCCATAGGTGGTGAGTACCATGGCATCGCCCACCCGCTGGCGTACGAAACAGGCGCCGCGCTGGCCGTCATTGAGCCGACAGTCGCGGGGGCAGAGGTCGCACTGGATACGGCCGTCTTCCAGGCGATGCCAGTAGCGAGCGGGGTGCTGCCCTTCGGGATGTTCGGTGTGACCGCTGTTCATGTTGCCTTCCCGGCGGGGGCCTGGGGCTCGCGCCATTTTTCGACGTGGTAGCGATAGACTTCGAGTTCTAGCGACCAGAAATCCGACGGAAGCCCGGCCTTGCGCTTGAGTTGGCTCAGGAATTGTTTGGGATCTGGCAGCTCTTCCCAAACCTGGGGGAGGAAGGTGCCCTGATAGGTCCCGTAACGCAGGAGGAGGCCATGCCTGCCAGGCTGGATCTGGGTGATCAGGTCGACTTCGCTGCGGACGGCCAGCCGTTCCAGCGGGGACAGAACCGACACTTCCACTTGCACGCCAAGCCACTCTGCCGCGCTTACGGGCGGAAAGCGAGGGTCATGAAAGGCCGCAGCCAGGGCATTGGCGCGGATGTCTTCGTCGAGAGGGCGATGGGCGATGAGGCTGCCGATGCAGCCGCGCAGGGCGCCCCGCTGGTTGAGGGTGACAAAGCTTGCTGCCGGATCGCGTAGCCAGTTTGCGGCAGGGACGGGCGCCGCTGTCTGGCCCAGGGCCTCAGTGATAGCCGTTCGGGCGAGGCCGAGCAAAACCGGGCCGGCGTTTGCCGGAAGCTGCCCGGGATGGTCTTCCTGGGATGTTTGATGCGCGTGTTTCATGGCGTTGTGGGCTCCGTAAAAAAGGCAAAGGCCGCATAGCCGACCACGGTGTCGCGGCTTCCGGCAGTATCACCGGAATTACGCAGATCAAGCAGGCGTGGCTGTAAGTGATGACGACGGGCGATCTGCAGAAGGCCGTTGATGGGGGTGGCGCCACAGGCCTGCTCATGATGGATGGGCGTGCCGTCGAGGCGCAGGATCTGCTGAACCGTGGCAGTATCGATACCGCGCGCCTCGGCATAGGGGTGGTAGTGTGACAGATCCGAACTGATCAGAATGACGGTTTCTGGCCCACCCCATAACACATCCAGCACCTCTGCCACTTCCTGGGTAGTGGCTTCCCCCACCACCAGGGGCAGAATGGATACTGGCCCTAGCACCTCTTGTATAAAGGGCAACTGCACCTCCAGGGCATGTTCCTGGGCATGGGCGACAGGCAGTTCCAGAACTTGGGGCAGTCGCGCGATAGCGGCAACCCCGGCGCGATCCACGGAGAGCGCCCCGAGGGGCGTCTGAAAAGCATCCACGCCAGGTAGGGCGATACCCCGAAAGGACACGCGATGGGCTGGACCGAGGAGGACGACCCGCTGGATTTTCCCCTGGCCCGGCGCCAGCAAGTTATAGGCGCTGGCTGCTATGGGCCCGGAATAGACATAACCGGCGTGAGGGACGATCAGCGCCTTGGGCCATGACAACGCCTCTTGGCCGCTGGGCAGATGAGTGCCAGACTCGCGGAGATATTGTTGCACGTCTTTATTCAGAATCGTCGCCTGAGCGGGATAAAAAGCACCGGCTACGGCGGCTGGTCGCATATGTGTCATGACTGATTCCCCCTAATTAATACCTATATCAGGATGCCATAGGAGTTTTTCAAGGGGCGGCCATTGAACGCCGTGGATTATCCTGGCTTATTGATCGCCTTTGGCGTAGAGGCCTATGAGGGCCGTCTCGGCCAATATATGTCCGCGCATGGCCGTCTGGAGCTGCGTTTTATCGGGATGTTGCAAGTCCGGAAGTACCGTGTCCAGCGCATAGAGCCGAAAAAAATACCGGTGCCTGCCGATGGGTGGACAGGGACCGCTGTAGCCCGTGCGATGCCAGTCATTGATGCCTTCCCGGGTACCAGGCGGAAGTTCCCGCAGCCCTGCGGGGAGATCCGGTATACCGGACGGGATGTTGTACAGGACCCAATGCACCCAGATGCGCTGGGGGGCAGCAGGGTCTGGAGCGTCAGGGTCTTCGACAATGAGGGCTAGACTCTGAGTCCCGGCAGGGAGATGCTCCCAGCGCAGGGGAAGCGAAAGGTCGGTCCCCTCGCAGGTGTACTGGCGCGGAATGGTGCTATTACTGGCAAAGGCACTAGAATGTAATCGCATGGCTAGCTCCTGAGCGTCGGGTCCAAAAAATATCCGCCAACACGGGACCGACATGGGCGCGGTTCAATATTGCCACTAACGTTGATCTGAGTTGTTCGAAACAATCTCCTCCAGATCTATCGCCGCGTCTGTGTGACCGGTCTTCCTAGATGTCGCAGTCGATTGTCTGTCGCCGCGCTTCCCCAGATATGGCCCCAAGGGCTTTGCCATGGCCCCATTTCCGCTTTAGGGACACAACGCCTTGGCGAGGTGTCCCACCAGTTCGGGAACAACTTCCTGGCTATAGTCTTTGTCCAAAGTCGCACGCACCATCGCGCTGGTGGGAGCATCCAGACTTTCTCGAAGCAGACCAAGGAAATGCGGCGGTGCCACGAGGATCAGATGCTGAAAGGCCCCCGCCATGCGTCCCGCCCCAAGGCGTTCCACCAACTCCGCGGCAAAGCGCTGCATTTCCGTTTCCTTGGGACTGGTCTTCCATTGGATTGCGGAACGCCCACCCTGGGCGTCGCTTTGTTGGGTACGACCGGCGCTATCTGTGACGAGATCCCCTTCATGCTTGCGGCTGTCAGGATGGGTCCAATTATGGACGAGTTGCAAACCCTTGCCACAGCCTTCGTTGAGAAAAAGTCGTGCTTCGGCGGCGTTGCTTACTAATACCCAAGTGCTGGTCATATGTTTCCTCTTCAATTTATGTAAAGCTCACCAGCATGCCCAAAAGGCGGTATGCCTCTTTTAGCATGCTAACGAGCGATTTGTTGGAGCGCCTACTCCACTTTCACTTCAATGGCCTTATGCCTCGTTTCAGCACTTTTTGGCACCTGGAGATTCAGCATGCCATCCTTAAACGTGGCTTTGATCTTGGTCTCGTCAACATTGTCAGGCAGCGTAAAACTACGGACAAAACTTCCGTAGCACCGCTCGACTCGATGGAACTTTTTCCCTTTTTCTTCCTTCTCCTGCTTCCTTTCCCCTTGGATGGTCAGCACCCGGTTGTCCACGCTGACTTTGACATCTTCTTTCCTGACCTCGGGTATTTCCGCCTTGATCACGAAATCGTTGGTGGTCTCGCTGATGTCAACGTGAGGAGACCAATCACCCGTTGTAATGAGTTCCTGACCCCGGTTAGAAGGCCAACCCATCGCCCTTATGTAGCGATCAAACATTTCATCGATTTCACGCAGCGGTTCCCATTTGACAAGTGCCATGATATTGCTCCTCACTTATGCGGGACTCGTTTACCTTATTGGATAGCCCGCGTTTCATCCAGTAAGGGTTTCGCTGATCTATGCCCAGCCATACGGCTACACAACCCAATCTGTAATTCTAAGCAATCAATATGGATACACATGGGAAGACGCCCACACCACCCCCAAGCCACCTACCGCCTTCTCCTGTGGCAAAAGGTGGCTAAAACGATCATCAATGACCCACACCGACAGTCACAGCAGCATCCTCGGCAATATGGAACTTACGGATGTCGCAGTCCACGCGCTGAACGGGCATAGGGCGGATACCTCGGGCGATAAAGTGGCCATGCACTGGGAAAAGTCGCTGATCATATCCTTGGCCATTGTTGTTTCTCCTGCCGGGAGCCCAGGGAGGGTAGGGGGCATGATGCACTGGTCAAGCCGAGGACATCCCACCGGGCCGGGTGTAGTGGATGCCCCACATCTTCCAGCACCATGGCGGGCATGGCTACCTCACACTCTCAATATACCTTTCATTATAGGACAGTTTGATGGTCGCATATCTCGTAGGTTCAGAGATAAGCAATCGGGAGCGCTTTGCAACGTTCGGATGCTGCTCAGGGAAAGTGGACGACCAGTACTCCCTGGAATTGCGATCTTCAGCAGATTCGCGGCAACTGCTCGCCGGTGAGCCAATCCACCATGCGTCGACCACCGAAGGCCGTCTCCATTTCCACGAAGTGATGGCGATCATCCACCACTTCGCCGATGATGGCGGCGTCGGCGCCGAGGGGATGTGCCTGCATTGTGGCCAGCAGGCGCTCCGCCGCCTCCGGTGGGCAGATGGCCACCAGTTTTCCTTCATTGGCCACATATAGGGGGTCCAGTCCTAAAAATTCACAAGCGGCCCTGACCTGGGGCCGGACTGGGATGGGTACTTCCTGGATCCGCATCCCCACCCGGGATTGTTGGGCGATTTCGTTCAGGGTGGTGGCGAGCCCACCGCGGGTGGGGTCCCGCAGACAATGGATGTCGGGCACCGCTTCCACCATGATCGCCACTAGGCCATGCAGGGCAGTGGTGTCGGAAACCACGGTGGTGCCGAAACGCAGATCCTCCCGCGAGGACATAATGGCGACGCCGTGATCCCCGATGGTGCCGCTGAGCAGGATACGGTCGCCGGGCCGCGCCCGGTCACCCGAGATGTGCAGCCCTTCGGGAACCATACCGATACCGGTGGTGGTAATGAAAACACCGTCGCCCTTGCCCTGCTCCACTACCTTGGTATCCCCGGCAATGACGGCGACCCCGGCCTCCCGCGCCGCCGCCGCCATGGAGTCCACGATCCGCTGCAGATCGCTCAAGGGAAAACCTTCCTCGAGGATGAAGCCCGCCGTGAGATACAGCGGCTTCGCCCCCGCCATCGCCACGTCGTTGATGGTGCCATGCACGGACAGGCAACCGATGTCCCCCCCCGGGAAAAAGAGGGGAGAAACCACGTGGCCGTCGGTTGCCGCCACCACGCGCCCTGACGACACCAGGAAGCAGGCTTGGTCGTTCAATGCGCGCAGCCAGTCATTGTCAAAAGCGCGGAGGAAGAGCTCATCGACGAGTTGCGCGCTGGCGCGACCGCCACTGCCATGGGTCATGTCCACCCGCCCTCGCCGCCAGTCCAGGGGCCGCAGATAACTTCTTTTTTGCGTGTCATCCATCAATCATTCACCGCCTTCCGGGTGGGGCCGACGTCCCGATAATCGCGGTAGCGGCCATAAGTGTAGTGGGCCGCGCAGGCGCCCTCCGAGGAGACCATGCAGGAGCCCACGGGATTTTCGGGCGTGCAGGCGGTGCCGAAGAGCCGACAGTCCCGGGGTTCCTTGACGCCGCGCAGAATGGCGCCGCACTCACAACCCTTGTGGTCGGCCACCGCCCGGTAAGGGATGGAAAAACGGAGTTCGGTGTCGAAGTCGCCGTAGGCGGCGGTGATGCGCAGTGCGCTATGGGAGATGGTGTCGAGGCCGCGCCATTCGAAAACGGGGCGTGTTTCCAGAACTTCGGCCATCAGCGACTGGGCCTTGGGATTACCGTCGCGGCTGACGGCACGGATGAACTCGTTCTCTACTTCCGCCCGTCCGGCATTGATCTGGCGGATCAGCATCAGGATCGATTGCATCACATCCAAAGGCTCGAAACCCGCAATCACCACCGGCCGCTGATACTCCTCCGCGACAAACTCATAGGGCCGGCTACCGATCACGGTGCTGACGTGGGACGGCCCGATGATGCCATCCAGCCGCGCCCCTTCCGCTCCCCCTATCCCCTCATCCGGCGCGGTCGAATCCAGGATTTTGCGGATGGCGGCAGGAGTCAGTACGTGGTTACAGAATACCGTGAAGTTTTTGACCTCCATGGCCTTGGCCTGGCGGATGACCGCGGCGGTGGGCGGGGTGGTCGTCTCGAAACCAATGGCGAAGAAGACCACCTCGCGATCCGGGTTTTCCTGGGCAATGCGCAGGGCATCCAGGCTGGAGTAAATCATGCGGACATCGGCGCCGGCCGCCTTGGCCTTGAGCA
>JAKAVW010000132.1:2052-7933 GCA_021827445.1 Pseudomonadota bacterium | reverse complement strand
GCGCAAGAAGTCGCCAACGATATTTTTCAGAAGATGCTGGACCCCGGTGGAAACGCGCCCGTCACCCATGATGCGTACCTGAAAATCTGGTCGATGGGCAAGCCGGTCATTCCCGCCGATCACATCCTGTTCGATGAGGCGCAGGATGCCTCGATGCCGATGATGGAAGGGGTATTGAACCAGTCACACGCCCAGCTCGTATTCATTGGAGACACCCATCAAAGCATCTACGGCTGGCGGGGCGCGGTGGACGCCATGCAGGAATTGAAACAGCGCTATCCGGAGACCCGCGTCTTGCCGTTACAGTCTTCCTATCGTTTCGGGCAGGGCGTGGCGGACGCCGGCAACGTCTTTCTGACGGCGCTCTACGAAAGGGAGCAGACGCCGGTGGAGTTCCGGGCCTTTTTGCGGGGCCTGGGCAACTATGATTCCCGCGTGGAGAAAGGGTTGCACCCCGGCATGGGCAGCGAAACAGGCATGAACCGGAAACCCACGGCCTATCTGTTTCGCGGTAACGCCGCATTGGTTACTGCCGCCTTGCGTGGACTGGACCGGGGAGACAAAGTATATATGGCGGGCGATCAGGCGGGAGAAATCGCGGATTTTCTGGATGCCTGTTGCAAGCTCTATCGTCAGGAATTCACGCCGCATCCGGACCTGCGCTTTTTCGACGATTTTCAGGAGCTGCAAAGATTTACCGAGACGCGGGAAGGGCAAGGGCTGGCGTTTCTGGTGGGCATGGTGGCGACTCAACATGGCATGATGCAGCGGGAGATCGGCCTGTTGCGTTCGACCTCGTTCCAGGCCGGGGCCGACTATACCTTGTCCACCATGCACCGTTCCAAGGGTCTGGAATTTTCTCATGTGATGCTGGACGGCGGTGCGCAAAAACCGTTCGAGATTGATGAGGAAACCGGGGAGCGACCCGTTTTTTCCAATGTTTCTCCGGAAGTCTGGCGCTTGCTCTATGTGGCCTGTACCCGAGCGCATGAAACGTTGTATCTCAATGGCCTGATGGATGCGATGCTGGCCAATCTGGACAGCCTGCCGCAGCCGGTACGGGCGGCGATACACGGGCTGGACCGCTACCGGCTGAATGCCGCTCCACGCGCCGATTGGGAAACCATGGAGTTTCCGCCCGTACCCGAGCCGCGATTGATCGGCATACCCTTTTCCGAAGTGAACCTCATACCGTCCTGGGTGGTTCAAGCCCCTGCGGGGGCGCAACCCCTTGCAGGGGCGCAACCCCCTGCGGGGAGCCATCCCCCTGCGGAGGCGCAACCTCTGCCGGCTGCAAGCCCTTGGCCGGCTGCAAATCCACTGGCCGCAGACCTTCGGCCGGCAGGCCATGCCGGGAATGATGCGCGATCTCCAGCATGGCCTTCTGTCGGCAAGCCTGCTGCGGCCGGCGAATGGCCTGCGCCGACATGGAAAAGTGGGATGTCTCCCGGATGAAATTGCGATCCTATCAGGAGGTAGCTGTCGATGCGTTGCTGAAAGATGCCGCTGACGGCCTGTGTCCAGTGGGCGTCCTGCCGACCGGCGCGGGTAAGACGGTCGTGATGCGTGCGATCATCGAGCAATGGTTACGGGATCACCCCGAGCATCAGATTCTGGTTCTGGCCCATCGGACTCGCTTGTTGACCCAGGCGCGGAAACGATTCGAGGGAAGCTCCCCGCAGGGACTTGGCCCCCTGCAAGGGGATAGCTCCCCGCAGGGGGATAGCTCCCCGCAGGGGCTTGGCTCCCCGCAGGGGATTCCGACGCTGGTGGTGAGTGCGGGCATGGGGATGCTGGATGAAGCGGTTCCGGGCAGTGTCACGGTGGCCAGCATCCAGACCATTTCCAGATTGGAGAATCGCCGCGATTGGGATCTGGTGCTGGTGGATGAGGCGCATCGGGTGGGATCGGAAGAAGAAGGCGGGCTGTACGTGGCTTTTTTGCGGTCGCTGGACAAGGACCCGCCGATCATCGGATTGACGGCCACGCCCTGGCGGATGGTCGATAACCGGCATGTTCCCATCTATGGGGCGCAAAGCCTGTTTCAAAAGGCATCCTGCTGGATTTATCCGCAGGAACTCATTGCGCAGGGATTTCTATTGGCTCCGGAAGTCGTGCCGGTGCGGTATGTTCTGCCGACAACGGGCATCCAGCTCTCACACGGCGAAGTGGCGGCGGCGGAAATCGGTGGATACCGCTCTCTGGATTTCACGCAACGTATCCAGGAGATACTGGAAAAAACCGAAGATTGTGATCATGTGCTGATTTTCTGCGACACGATCAAGGAAGCGGAAGCGGTGGCGGAAGCATTGGACAGTGCTTGCGTCCTGCATGGTGGTCACTCCGAGGACGCGCGCAATGCGCAGATCGAGAGGTTCCGGCAAGGGGCGTTCCGCCACCTGGTGAATGTGGACGTGTTCACGGAAGGCCTGGACGTACCGGAAATCGACGCGATTGTATTGTTGCGACGGACGCAATCGGTGGTGCGCTATCTGCAGATGGCCGGGAGAGGGTTGCGGCCATTCGCTGTCAGCCAGGACCCTGCGGAAGGCAAGATCCTGCCGTCCGCCGGGACCCTGCCGTCCGCCAGGACCACCTGCCGGATACTGGATTACGGCCAGCACATCGAGCGTCTGGGGCCGGTGGATGCCGCCCGGGGTGAGAACGCCATGCCGCTGGCATGGAGAAAACGGCGCTGGCAAAAACGGAACGATGCGGAGACGGAATTTCTACCGTTGTCCCCAGATTCGGACGGGACGCAGGATGCGCCAGCTTGCATCGAACCGGAAGCGCAATTTTGCATGCCTCTGAAGGCGCTGAGAGTGCTGCCCATCCGTGCGCGTAACGGCAAGGACTTTTTGTTGCTGCGGTTCCAGATCGACAACCCCGAATCGTTCTCGAACAAGACTGCCGTCTGCAAGACCGCCGTCCGTAGGACAAACGCCGTGCGCAGCACACTGTGGCTGGAGCGCAAGCTGCATGCCAGTGATCCCGCCTTGCAGGAAATGGCCCGGCGCTGGTCTCGCATATCCGGCGTTCCGGTGAAAAAGTCCTACGGCACCAAGGAACAGGATGCCTCTTTGCCCATGCAGATGGTGAACATGCTGAGCGTCGGGCAGGGATTTCTGGACTACGCGCCATTTGCGGTTCGGGTGCGCTGGTCGGAACGGGCGGAGCGATGGATGGTGGACGGCTGGCAATGGTCCGGGAGGGAACACATGCGCATGGAAGTCGGTGATGAGCGCGCGCTGAATACGTGGATTCAGCGAACGGCGGGTACGCAGGATGCCGTGGAGCAGACCATGCGCCGGTTCCTGTATCGCCTGTCGCGTAGTGGCGTCCTGGACCTGCAGGATGATTTGCCCGATGAAAAACATCTGGAAAAACCGCAGGATGCAACTGTTGGCGGGGTGTATAATAATAGTGTACCCCCCGAACGGTCGCAGCCCCCTGCGGGGGGCATCCCTGCGGGGGGCGTTCCTGCAGCGGTGCAACCCCCTGTGATGGGCGTTCCTGCGAAGAACGTTCCTACCGGATGGGATGCGCCGATTCCGCCTCCCTCGTTTTCGCCAGCCGCTCCATCGACCTCTGCGGAGCCAATGAGTTTTCCGCCGTCCCGTCCACCCGCATGGCTGTCCCAGGGGCTTGCAGGCGGCAACCCTGCAGACGCCGGTCTTGCGACAGGAGAACAGGAGATGGGCTCCCCGCAGGGGGTTGCACCCCTGTTGCCTGTCGTAGAGGTGCCGACTGCCGCGAAGCTGGAAGATTCCGGGGATACGGGTAGAGACGGGCGGATGCGGGTACCCACGGGGGCGGGGGTCTCATGAGGGAACTGGCGGTTCTGGCGGGATTTCAGGGTGTTTTTCTGCCCAGATTGCTGACCCTGTTTTATCGGTCGTGGGAAAGCCGGAATCCGGGAGGGCAGGGCATCCTGCTAAATACGGACCCGTTCTGGCGGAACTGGTCCGGAACGGCGGGGGTGCGGGTGGATGATCCCGAAAACGCCGCATGGGATGCCTCGACTCTGACCCTCTGGTTTTTGGGGGAGCAGGCGCGTCGCGCATGGCCGGATTTTCCGTCCATGCCCTATCGAGGAGATTATTTTCTGTTGGGTCAGGATCTGCGGGAGATTCAGGCATGGCTGCCCAGGCCGTTACCGCTGTCCTGTGGGAATCACGGTCTGGCCTTTGGTTACTGGCGGGTCTTGCCGACCGCAGCCTTGCCGACCGCAGGTCCGCAGACGACTGGTCTTGCCGAGAGCGTAATGGAAACAGGAGAAAAGTCATGCCGTTGTTAAATACACCGCTGTCGCCGATCTCGATGATCGAAAATGCCAGCACCATCATCAACCCGGTCATCGGGCTGGTTTTTCTGTCGGCCACGATCATGGGCCTGTACATGGTGGCGATGGGTGGTTACCGGATGTGGCGTTTTGGGATGCTGTCCGTCGAGGACCCGAAACTCACGATGAGTTCCATCGCGTGGTCCATCGTCATCGGCTCCGTGATGTGCGGTCTGGCCTATTTCATGGGTTCCAGCCTGCTGACCTTCACCGGATCGGCCAGTCCCTCGCCACTGGCCTATACCGGCCCGGGCGGGCAGGACGTGTCTACCGCCATCGTGGACATCATGCACTTCCTGCAATTGCTGGGGATCATCTGGTTCGTGAGCGGAATGCGCATGATGTACCGCCTGAATACGGGCAATCCCCGGAACAATGAACATCATGACAAGGCCTGGATGCACCTGTTGGGGGGCTTGGGACTGATCGACATTGCGGGCATGGCGATGGCAATAGCCACACTCGCCGGCACCCAACTGCCATTTTAATGTCCTGCGGGTGGCAGGTTTTGCAGACGGCATGGCTTGCAGTCTCGCAGGAGATGTTCATCGGGGGTTGCGCCCCCGCAGGGGGGAGTAAAAAGGGGGCAAAAAGTCTGCGGCACCAAGGGGTTTGAGGAACCGGTCCTCAATTTTTTCATCAGGAGCAAGATCATGAAACTGAGTCATCGCAATAAACAAATTCTGTGGGGTCTGGCCAAGGTGGTGGGACTGACGGCCTTGTGTACCTCTCCGGCGTGGGCGGTAACGGGATTGGTGACCGACGCCAAAAACGTCTACACCCTGGGAAGCTATCTCCCCGGCATCATCACGCTCGGTTCAACGACGGCGGGGTTGGCTGCGGGAACATACGGCGGCTGGCACATGCACAAGAAAGGCGAGCTGGAACAGCAGGGAAAGCAGATCGGCTTAAAACACATCGCCTTCCCGTTGGCCGCCGGAACGATACTGTGTGCCCTTCCCTGGGTGACGGGATCGGGCGAAAAGACCTTTGAGAACATGACGGCCGGAAACGCCAACGTGACGGCGGGATCGACCAGCGGAAACGTGGTCGTTCCCTGATCGAAAACGGGTATTCCTGTCAGGTGCAACCCCTGCGGGGAGCATTCCCTGCGGGGAGCATTCCCTGCGGAGGCGCAACCTCTGCCGGCTGCAAGCCTGCCGGATTGTTGAACACACGAAAAAGGACTGAAAAATCATGCTGGCCCAATCCATACAGTTGCACGGTATCCATCGCTGGAATGTGCTGTCTCAGCAGGTGGAGGATGAAATGGACGAGGAATCGGAAACCGGATTGCGCAGTATCGTGCGTCCGGTGGAGGAAGCTCGTGAGGCCGTGGTGCTGGAAGGGGGAGGGCTGGCATCCTATTTCTGGCTGGATGGCGCGAAGTCCATTCTGGATGCCGATGGCCTCATGGCGCTGGCTCAGCATCTGTCGCAAATGATGGGTACGATGTTCGAGCAGCCTGGGCGAGTATTGAGTATCCGGTATTTTCGGGATGTCACCCGGTCACGACAGCAGTATCAGAAAAATCTGGAA
>JAKAVW010000132.1:0-2042 GCA_021827445.1 Pseudomonadota bacterium | reverse complement strand
GGATCGTTTGGGATTCAAGCCGGAATTCGCACATTTTCTCATGCAACGCTCCCGTCTGGCGAAATATTACGTGCCGCAGGGTGCGATTCTATGCGTGGAAACCAGTTTATCCGCGATTGATCCCCGCGTGGTGAAGGATGCCGTCAAGGAAAACGCAAAAAAGGTGAGAAAAGCCAATATACCGTTATGGCTGATGAAAAACGGACAGAATCCGTTCAAGCTGCTGGACGATATGGACATGACGCACCGGTCCACGGTTGCCAGCGTGGAATCCATGTTCCGACATCCAATGATCAACGTGTCGCTCACGCCTTTGGATGTGGATGATGCGGTCACGATTTTGCGCAATCAGGTGGGAATCGACCCGGTTTTCGATCATCAGCACCCATTTTCCGTGGACCGGACACCGCAACCTCGCGTTGTGGATAGAAAACTGCTGGTGCAACCGTCGCGAGTGGCGGAATCCGTGGTGCCGGAAGATATGGAAAATCTGAAAGGGGGCGTTGTCCGTTCCGGTTCTGGTTATTTTGTTCCCATGATCGTCAATCTGGGTGTCACCCGCCCGGAATCCGCGACGATGGCGGAACTGCTGCACGATTTGCGCACGGATATTCCGTTCAGCATCACCTGGAGATTGCAGGGTGGCGCTTATCAATTGGCAAAAACCCGCTATTTCACGGCGACCATGATGAAGTTCATGAATAAAACGGCCAATGGCCAAATTCAGGAATCCATCAAGGAACTGGAACAGGCGCATCTGAACCATCATGATCCGATTTGTGCCATGCAGATGATCGTGGAAACCTGGGCGTGGAATGATGAAAAAAACGCGCGGGAAACGGCATTGCGTCGCGCGAAAAATCTGGAAAGCAGTTTGCGCACGAATTGGGGAATCCGTTTGCAGCGCATGGTGACCGATCCCATGTTATCGCATCTGGCGGCCCAGCCGGGATTCCTGGCGAAAAGCAGCACACCGATTCTACCGATCAATCTGTCGGATGCGTTGAAACTGATGCCATTCGGAATGGCGACCTCGCCGTGGTCGGCGGATGATCCATCTCGGGCAACCTTCTGGATGCGCTCGCTGCAACGGAAGATCATGCCGTTTGCATTGGGAGATTCCCGCGTCCAGAACAGTTTCATCGGCCTGATCTTTGGTTTGTCGGGATACGGCAAGTCGGTGATGATAGCGAATCAGATTTTATCGCTGATTTTGTCGCAAAAGGATTTCCTGCCGTATCTGGCACTGATCGATGTAGGGTATGGCGGTCTGGCCGTGATCGAGATGTTGCGTTATTTTCTGAAAGACCCCGATATTGCGGTAGGCTTTGACATGCACACCCAGGGGCGAATCATCAATCCCTTCGACACGCCATTGGGCTATCGTTACCCGTTGGGTTCGCACAAGGCATTTCTGGTGAATCTGCTGGTATCGATTGTACGTCAGCCCGGTCACACGTCCGAGGATTTTGTCGACCAGGTGGCGATGCCGCTGGTGGATTCCGTGTATCGGTTGCGCGCCGATGGGGTTCATGGGCGACCGCATCTGTACGAGCTAGGCAAGAACCGGGAAATCGACGCTGCCTTGCAGGACACCGAGACGGACCGCAAAACGAAATGGTGGGACGTGGTGGATGCGCTTTTTGCAAAAGGCGAGGTGGATCTCGCCATGTCCGCGCAATGCCGCGCCATGCCTGTTCTGTCGGACCTGATCGACGTCTGCAACGATGATCCGGTCATCACCAGCCAGTTTGGGGACATCAAACATCCGCAGTTGGGCATACCGATTCTGAAGCTGATCACGCTGGCGATCACCCAGGCGACAAATCGCTGGCCGATGCTGGCGGGAACCAGTGATTTCAGTCTGAGCAAGGCGAAGCTCACTGCGGTCAATCTGGAGCATGTGGTCAAGGATCGATCCACTTCCGGTTTGAAACAGGCCGGCATCATGTACTTGATGGCGAGATTCCTGTTGACCAAGGATTTTCTGTTTCATCCCCTGGACGCCAAATCCGCGCCGGATGCGTACCGGCATTACCATG
>JAKAVW010000131.1 GCA_021827445.1 Pseudomonadota bacterium | reverse complement strand
GCAAAATAATGCCCATCATCAGCAATACCCAGCAGCAGCGGGCAACCCATCCGCGCCACACACACCCTCTCCGGGTCGCGGGTCGAAACTACCGCGATGGCATAAGCGCCGCGCAGATCACCCACCGCCAGACGGGTCGCGGCAAATAAATCCGGCGCCGTCTGCCGGTAATGGTGTACCAGATGAGCGATGACCTCCGTATCGGTCTCGGAGGTGAAGGTGTATCCCGCTGCTTCCAGACGGGCGCGCAAGGCATGAAAGTTCTCGATGATGCCGTTATGGACCACAGCGATCTGTTCTTGGGAAACCATGGGATGCGCGTTGCATTCGGCGACGCCGCCATGGGTGGCCCAGCGCGTGTGGCCAATGCCCACCTCGCCCTGCAAGCCACGCTCGGCAACGGCGGCAGCCAGTTCGGCGACCCGCCCCACGCTGCGCACCCGCAGCAAACCTATGCCTTGCGGCCCCTCCTTCAGGATCGCCAAGCCGGCCGAATCATAGCCGCGATACTCCAAACGGCGCAGGCCCTCCAGAATCATGGGAACCAAGTCTGTTTGGCTCACTCCACCGACAATCCCGCACATAATCCTGCTCTCCTGTAGTCGAAGACAATGCCGGTGTTATCTGGCGCTATTTTTTCTCACGCCGTGGCCGCTGCCAATGCGGAATAGTACGCTGCGGATTGCGACTCAGCGTCAAACCACCCGCTGGAACCTCTTTGGTGATGGTACTGCCCGCACCGATGGTGGCGCCGTCGCCAACGGTCACCGGCGCCACCAACTGGCTGTCGGAGCCGATGAACACATCATTGCCGATAATGGTGCGGTGCTTGTTGGCGCCGTCATAATTGCAGGTAATCGTACCCGCGCCCACATTCACTCCGGTACCGATCTCCGCATCGCCGATATAGGTCAGGTGATTGGCTTTGCTGCCGGCGCCAATTTTTGAGGCCTTTACCTCGACATAGTTACCGATATGCGCGGCTTCGCCGATCTCCGTTCCTGGGCGAATCCGCGCAAAAGGCCCAATCCGTGCCCCTGCGGCAATTCGCGCACCTTCAATGAGGCTGTAGGGCAAAATTTCCACATCATCGCCAATCTGTACATCCTGCAAAATCGCACCGGCACCCACACGTACGCGATCGCCCAAATGCACCACACCAACAAACAACACATTGGGATCCACCCAGCAGTCCTGGCCGCAGGTAACCTCACCACGGATATCTATCCGTGCCGGGTCCGCCACCCGTAATCCCCGCATCTGCAGAGCACGCAATTGCTGCCGCTGAAACACGCGCTCCAGATCCGTCAACTGCATGGGGTCATTCACCCCCAAGGCCTCAGTCGCATCCGCCAGCGTAAAGGGCCAGACGGCATAGTTATCCGCCCGCGCTGCCAACACCACGTCCGTCAGATAAATTTCACTCTGCGCATTCTGGGCCGACAGTCCTTGCAACCAGCCCTGCAAAGGTGCCACCGGCAATACCATCATCCCGAGATTTACTTCGCGGATGACACTTTCGTCCGGCTGACAGTCCTTGTGCTCACGAATACCCTGCACCTGACCGTCCGCATCGCGGAGAATCCGCCCGTAGCCGTGGGGTTCACTTACCGACGCAGTCGCCAGGCCTAGTGCCGATACTGGAGTTTGTCGGAGAAATTCGCGCAGTGTCGCAGCCGTTAAGAGTGGCACATCGCCGTACAACACCAATACCCGTTCCGCTCCCGTGAGGCCGGGCAATGCGGATTTCAACGCATCACCGGTACCGAGCTGCTGTGCCTGCGCCCACCAGCTTACCCGCGCGTCAGGGAAGGCAGCCTGCACGGCATCGCCGCCGAAACCGACCACCACATGGATACGCCGTGGCGACAACTCCGCCGCTATGGCCAGCACATGGGCGAGCATTGGTTTGCCCCCGAGAGCTTGCAGCACCTTCGGCAAAGCAGAGCGCATGCGCGTGCCCTGCCCGGCAGCGAGTATTACGATGTCCGTTAACATGAAATGTCTCCATGCCCCACATTGTTTGCCAGCATAAACGCTAGACCATAAAATACCCAGACCCCAGAGACTGTTTAGCCGCTGGGGTCTGTATGATGTAGCTCAACAAGTATGCAAACACTTCGAGACGTCAGCGCAGCAATCCCTGATCCCGCAAACGGCGCACCGTCTTCAGACGCGCGATCTGTTCCAGCAATTCCGCCTGAGCCGCCGCATACTCCATCTGATCCGACTGCCCGGCCATCCGCACTTCGGCAGCCTGCTTGGCAGCCATGGCTTTGGCTTCGTCAATATCCGTCGCTCGCTCCGCCGAGTCGGCCAGCACCGTCACCAGATGGGGCTGAATTTCCAGTACGCCGCCGTTGACGAAGAGATATTCCGTCGCCGCGCCATGAATGATCCGCAACTCACCGGGACGCAGCCCGGTCAGCAGCGGGGCGTGGCGCGGCAGGATACCGAGCTCACCCATCTCGCCAGGGGCCACCACCATATCGGCGACCCCCGCGTAAATGCTGCCCTCGGCGCTCACTACCTGCACATCTATGGTCATCGCCATGAATTAACCCTGCTGCAGTTTCTGGGCCTTGGCAAGCACTTCGTCGATGGTACCCACCATGTAGAAGGCCTGTTCGGGCAGATGATCATACTCACCGGCCACGATCGCCTTGAACGCACGAATCGTTTCCTTCAGAGAGACATAGGTACCTGGGCTGCCGGTGAACACTTCAGCGACAAAGAAAGGTTGTGACAGGTAGCGCTGAATTTTGCGCGCCCGCGACACCAGCAGCTTGTCGTCCTCGGACAGTTCGTCCATGCCGAGAATCGCGATGATGTCCTGCAACTCCTTGTAGCGCTGCAGCGTCTTCTGACAGGAACGCGCCACATCATAGTGCTCCTGACCGACAATCTGCGGATCGAGCTGACGGCTGAAGGAGTCCAGTGGATCAAGGGCGGGGTAGATACCCAATTCCGCGATCTGCCGCGACAGCACCACCGTGGCGTCCAGGTGGGCAAAGGTCGTCGCCGGAGACGGATCGGTGAGATCGTCCGCGGGCACATAGACCGCCTGCACCGAGGTGATGGAACCCACCTTGGTGGAGGTAATCCGTTCCTGCAACTGGCCCATTTCTTCGGCCAGCGTCGGCTGATAACCCACCGCCGACGGCATACGCCCGAGCAGCGCCGAAACTTCGGTACCGGCCAGGGTATAGCGGAAAATGTTATCAATGAACATCAGAATATCGCGGCCTTCATCCCGGAAATGCTCCGCCATGGTCAGACCGGTCAGACCGGCGCGCAGACGGTTGCCGGGGGGCTCGTTCATCTGGCCGTAAACCAGGGCGACCTTGTCCAACACGCCGGAATCGGTCATTTCGTGGTAGAAGTCATTGCCTTCACGGGTCCGCTCACCGACGCCGGCGAACACCGAGTAACCGGTGTGCTCGATAGCGATGTTGCGGATCAACTCCATCATGAGCACCGTCTTGCCCACGCCAGCGCCACCGAAGAGCCCGACCTTACCGCCCTTGGCGAAAGGACAGACCAGATCGATGACCTTGATCCCGGTTTCCAGCACCTCCGTGCTCGCCGCCAGCTCGTCAAATGCCGGTGCCGCACGATGAATGGCTTTGCGCTCTTCGGCCTGTACGGGACCCTTGCCATCTACCGGGTCACCTAACACGTTCATGATCCGGCCCAGAGTACCATGACCCACAGGTACACTGATGGGCGCACCGGTACGGGTGACGGCCAGCCCGCGCTTGAGGCCTTCGCTGGGACCCATGGCAATACCACGCGCCACGCCGTCACCCAATTGCGCCTGCACTTCGATGGTCAGGTTGTTATCGCTGACCACAATAGCTTCCATAATCTCCGGGACCTGCCCGCGAGGAAAGACTACGTCGATCACTGGCCCGATCACCTGGACGATATGGCCGACGGCGTTTTCTTTAGCAACCGCTTCGCTCATGATTTAACCCTCAAAATTCCAAAAATGCTGTGCATAATCGTCAGACCGCCGCGGCACCGGCGCTGATTTCTGCGATTTCCTGAGTAATGGCGGCCTGTCGCGCCTTGTTGTAGGCCAACTGCAGGTCTCCGACCATACGCTTCGCGTTATCCGAGGCATTTTTCATGGCGACCATCCGGGCACTCTGTTCACAAGCCAGATGCTCGATGACCGCCTGATATACCACTGATTCCACATAACGCTGCAACAAACGATCCAATACCGGACGCGCCTCAGGCTCGTAGATATAATCCCAGCGCTCCCCACGCGGCTCCGCGGGAACTTCCGGCTTCTCCACCGGCAATAATTGCTCGAGCGTGGCCCGCTGTAACATCGTATTCACGAAGCGGGAGGAGACCAGGTACACCACGTCGACCTCACCCTTGGCATAAGCATCCGCCATGGCCCGAATCGGTCCGATCATATCAGTCAGACGGGGCTTATCGCCCAATCCGTTGAGTTCTGCCACCAGATGCGCATTGTGACGCCGTAAAAAGCCCTGTCCCTTGTTGCCTATGACCGCGAGATCAGAATTGATGCCCTGCTCGTGGAGATCGTGCATCTTATGGACGACGTTGCGCAGCACGTTGACGTTGAGCGCGCCACAGAGGCCACGGTCCGTGGTCACGACGATAAAGCCCGCCTTTTTGATGGGTCGTACCTGCATCAACGGATGTTCGTACTCGGGATGCGCCTGCGCCAGATGTCCCAACACCTCACGAATCTTTTCCGCATAGGGACGGGCGGCACGCATCCGCTCCTGGGCGCGCCGCATCTTGCTCGCAGCCACCATCTCCATAGCCCGGGTGATCTTGCGCGTATTTTTAACGCTCTTGATTTGCCCGCGGATTTCCTTGGCATTGGCCATGCTGCTCTCCTAGTACGTTGAACTGGACTTGAACTGCTTGACCGCCGCGTCGAGCTGCTTCTTGAAGTCGTCCGTCAAATCTTTCTTTTCTTCGAGTCCGGCCATCAAGTCCTTGTTATTGCTGCTCAGGTAAGCGAGCAGCGCCCTCTCGAAAGGCCGCACCTTGACCACTTCGACGTCATCCAACGCACCACTGCTGGCCGCGAACAGCGCCGCCGCCTGTTCTGCCACCGACATCGGCGAGAACTGGTCCTGCTTGAGCAGCTCGGTAACCCGCTTGCCGCGTTCAATCTGCTTGCGGGTAATCTCGTCCAGATCCGAAGCGAACTGGGCGAAAGCCGCCAGTTCACGATACTGCGCCAAATCAAGACGAATACCACCACCCAGCTTCTTGATGATCTTGGTCTGCGCCGCACCACCTACCCGCGATACCGACAAACCCGCATTGATGGCCGGACGGATACCGGAGTTAAAAAGGTCGGTTTCCAGATAAATCTGGCCATCGGTGATGGAGATCACGTTGGTCGGCACGAAAGCCGAGACGTCGCCCGCCTGCGTTTCAATGATAGGCAGGGCGGTCAAAGAACCGGTTTTGCCCTTCACTGCACCGTTGGTGAACTTCTCGACGAAATCGGCGTTGACGCGCGCCGCACGCTCCAGCAAACGGGAGTGCAGGTAGAACACATCACCCGGATAGGCTTCACGGCCCGGCGGACGGCGCAGCAACAGGGAGATCTGGCGATAGGCCCAAGCCTGCTTGGTGAGATCGTCATAGACGATCAGGGCATTCATACCACGGTCGCGGAAATATTCCCCCATGGTACAGCCGGCGTACGGCGCCAGGTACTGCATGGCAGCGGACTCGGAGGCATTAGCAGCGATCACCGTGGTGTACTCCATCGCGCCATATTCTTCGAGCTTGCGTACCACGCCAGCGACGGTAGAAGCCTTCTGACCGATAGCGACGTAGATACACTGCACATCTTTGCCTTTCTGATTGATGATGGCGTCGATGGCAACAGCGGTCTTGCCGGTCTGACGATCACCAATAATCAACTCGCGCTGACCACGGCCAATCGGGACCATGGCATCAATGGACTTGATACCGGTTTGCATGGGCTCGTCCACGCTCTGACGTTCGACCACACCGGGGGCAATTTTTTCGAGGACGTCGAATTCTTGCGTATCTATAGGCCCTTTGCCATCAATCGGTTGACCGAGCGCATTAACGACACGACCGAGAAGTGCCTTGCCAACGGGTACCTGCATGACCTTGCCGGTACATTTGACGACGTCGCCTTCTTCCAGACCGGAGAACTCGCCGAGCACGACTGCGCCGACATTATCCTGTTCCAGATTCATGGCCAGTGCGAAGCGGCCGCTGGCGAGCTCCAGCATCTCGCCGTACATCACGTCTTCCAGACCATGAATACGGAGAATGCCGTCACTCAAACTGATGATAGTGCCCTGCGAGCGCGTTTCGACGCGGCCTTCAAAGCCGGCGATCCGGGCGCGGATCAGTTCACTGATTTCCGATGGATTCAGTTGTTGCATACCATTTCCTCAAGACTTAGCTGCGAAGGGTTCGGGCAAGCTGCTGCACTTGTCCACGCACGGAAGCATCTATGGTGAGATCACCCGTATGAATAACTAGGCCACCGATCAGAGCCGCATCCACCGACTCGTGGAACACCACTTTGCGGCCGGTGAAACGACGATCGAGAGCGGATTGCACGGCCGTCTTCTGATCGGCATCCAAGGCGATGGCGCTGGTGACCAGAACCTCGACGATACCTTCGGCGTGATGCAGGGCTTCGTCGAAAAGCGAGCCGATTTCTGCGGCGGCCGCCCAGCGATCATTGCTGATCAGCAGTGCTAAAAACGACTCCCATGCCTTAACATCCATGGTTACTGGAGCGGCACACAGCAAAGCCACTTTCTCGGCTTCAGGACGCTCGGGATCGTTGAGAAAAGCGCGCGCCTGAGCATCGGCGACCATGGCGGCGAGAACCCGCAGGGCATCTGCCCAGGCCTGTTCCTGGCCGCCCTCCTTTGCCACACTATACAGCGCCTCGGCGTAGGGGCGCGCCACCGTAATCAGATCGGCCATGGGAGTCTCCTCACAATTGGCCGACCATGCGGTCGATGATGTCGCGATGGGCCTTATCGTCGATTTCCCGATGCAAAATGCGCTGGGTGCCATCGACCACGAGCCCGACCACCTGACCACGCAGCACTTCACGCGCCCGGTTGGTCTCGACATCGATTTCAGCGCGCGCCCCGGCAATAATCCGGTCGGCTTCTTCACGCGCCTTACCCTGGGCCTCTTCACGCAGCTCCACACCACGACGTTCGGCATTGGCGATAATTTCTGCCGCCTTTTCTTTGGCTTCATGGAGCAGTTCCGTCGCACGCTTCTGCGCCAGGACCATCTCTTCCTTACCGCGTTCCGCTGCTGCCAGGCCATCGGCGATTTTCGCGCGACGGTCATCCATGACCTTGCGCAAAGGACCATACATATACTTGTACAACAACGCCACCAGGATGGCGAAGGTGATCAACTGAATGATCAGTGTTCCATTGATACCTACTGGATTCATGACTACCTCACTTGCAAGTGGGCCGACTCAGCCGGCCCAGCATCAGCCCAGGAACGGGTTGGCGAAGAGGAACCAGAAACCGAAGGCCAGAATAATGAAAGGGAAAGACTCCATCAAACCGGCAAAGATGAAGGTATTCACCAGCAACTGCGGGCGCATTTCCGGCTGACGGGTGATGCCTTCAATGGTCTTGGAGGTGATCAGACCCCAACCAATGGCGGAACCCAGACCAGCGGCGCCAAAAATGATACCCACGGCAATGGCAGTAGCAGCAACAATGATGGTATGTGCGTCCATGATAACTCCTTACAAGTGTCGCAAAGTGGAATAATAAACTTGTTAATGATCCTGCATGTTCGCCATGCCGAGGTAAACCACGGTCAGCACGGTAAAAATAAACGCCTGCAGGATGATGATCAAACTTTCGAACAAGGACCAGACCTCGCCCATAACCAGCTCGCCCCACCAGGGCAGCATGGCCAGCAGTAGGAAGACCAGTTCACCGGCGAACATAT
>JAKAVW010000130.1 GCA_021827445.1 Pseudomonadota bacterium | reverse complement strand
AGAGCGACTATCAGCACGATGCCAATGGCAATATCCAGCAGCACCGCCACAGCCTCTGGGGCACCCTGGACTACCAGTACGACCCGCTGGACCGCCTGACCGAGGAACGCGGCGTCCAGGGCGGGCGCAGCTATGCCTACGACGCGGTCGGCAACCGCACCCAACGCAGCGACAACCCCGCCTCAGGCGGCACCGCCAGCAGCCAGGACTACCAGTACGCGCCCGACAGCAACCGATTGACCGCCATCGGCGCGCAAGCGGTGACCAGCGACGCCGCCGGCAACCTCACCCAGGACCGCGCCGCGCGCAAACTGGCCTACGACGCCCAGGGCCGCCTGCAAAGCGTCAGCCTCGACGGCCAGCAGGTCGCCGAATACCGCTACAACGCCCTCGGCCAGCGCATCGTCAAGCTCACCCCCGAGAGCGTCACCACCTACCTCTACGGTCCCGACGGCCAGTTGCTCGGCGAAGCCGAACACAACGGCAGCGGCCGGAAACTGCGAGCCCAGTACTACCTGTGGCTGGACAGCCTGCCGCTGGCCACCATCGACGCCGACTACGACGCCCAGGGCAAGGTCGGCAACCCGACCCTGCTCTACCTTCATGGCGACCACCTCGACACCCCGCGCCTGGCCACCGACGCCAGCGGCCAGATCGCCTGGCAGTGGCAGTCCGACGCCTTCGGCCGCGGCGAAGCGCTGAGCCAGGGCAGCACCCAGATCAACCTGCGCTTCCCCGGGCAGTACTACGATGCGGAGAGCGGGCTGCACTACAACTACTTCCGCGACTATGATCCGGAGACTGGGCGGTATGTGGAGAGTGATCCTGTAGAAACTCTAAGAAAGCTAAACAACCCTGAAATGACATTTTTAAATTCTGGCGAGAGCATGCTGCAAGCCACTCCGTATTGGGAACATGGATTCACGCCGAATCATAACTACACATACTCCGATAACAATCCAACTGCAAAAAGCGACAAGCATGGTCTTTCACCAAACCCTACGGACAACTTGATCTACACACCTGACACCAACTGCACATGTACATTAGAGTGCAAGAAAAAATTTACTGGAAATGGAAAGTCTTTCCTTGTGGGAGCTCTATGTAGCAAAGCCACCACCCCGTTCTTTGGGGGAGTAGTATGCAATAGCACAATAGTAATGATCTGCGGAGCATCTTGCAGCCAAGAGTGCAATAGAGCACCAAGCTGCGAAAAAGAAGGAAGCGGCAATGAGTAGCCTCTACAACATAATAGCAGTTCTGTGCGCCATCACACTGGTAGTATTAGAGCTAAAAAGAACAACATTCATAAGAACTTTAAAGAAAGAAGAGCCAAACGCCTGGGAGAAGCTTGGCAGGCCATCAGGGTATTTCTTATCCTATCTAGTAAAAATAGACGGATTCAAGCTTGAGAAATTTATATTCCGAAAGCAATACAATGCCTTGGAAAATAACGAAATCAGAAAAATAGGGAGGCAACTCCTCTACCTGCAATCAACTTTCCTCACCTTAATTATTGCACTCATCGCCTTGATGATTTTACAGTTTACAATAAAAAACTGAGAAAGCTCTAAAGATAATCTTCTGGGAAAGGGCGGGAAAAGGGGACAGATTTATTTTTACTACCATAATCTCAGCAACCGCCCACGCCAAACCACTCAAAGCGAATAACTCGCTAAACCAATCGCCCTTACCTAGGGCATCGCGGAGCCTCTTCACGGTGTCTGCACTGGAGCCTCTCTGCTCAGAGAATTAGCGGGGAAAAGGGGACAGATTTATTTTCCCTACTCTAGTTCTGGCTAGTGCTTATATTCCTCATCCCCACTGTATAATACCGCTGCCGATCTTACCCATACTGAACCACGTGAAGCGGATAGTTCAGTAAAACCACTCGCCTCTGCCTAGGCATCGCGGAGCCTCCTTACGTCGTCTGCACTGGAGTCTCCCTGCTCAGAAATTAGGGTAGGGAAAACAAATATGCCCCCTTTATTCTTAAAAATATCCCCCGTATGGGCCGGGGCGTTGGGCAATTACGAAGCGAGAGCGGTGATAGTGCGCAAAGGAAACCCCAGCTCATAAGCTGGGGTTTTTGCTTGTAACTTCAGGAAAGGCTCGGCGGATGTGCTCTGTCAGATCAATGATATCTTCATAGGCAATCGACCCGAATTCCGGCTCGTATTTAGCCATATATTGATTAGGGGCTAAATCTAACGCACGAGCAAGATCCCAGACTTCTAATAAGCGGCTCGGCACTATGCCCCAATTTGTTCCAGGAAGATCAACCCTCTTATGCTCATCAAGAACCCACTTAACTCTCCCCTGATAGCTTTCTATAGCCACTCGCAGGCGCGAAATTATGGCGGGATCTTCCTGTATGAATCTAAACCAAACCCTAGGAGGATGTGAGGACTGATCTTTAATCACCCACTCCCCACGCTCTTTATTGATAAATTGGCTATTTACACATTTTCGCCATTCAGTTTCACCGAGAGCCTCGATTAACTCGAGCAAGGAGCTACTTTCTCTTTTGATTTCAGGAGTATTCATCGCAACCCCTGCAATTTATCAGAAATAGTGACCCCATCAGGATTCATGCCTTTTATATGCTGTTCCCAGTCGCCTTTAGGTATTGGCTGAGATGACAGCCGAGGGTCATACACGTACCGCCCATCTGTATAGACTTGGTGATAAGCTTGCCCTGGGACTTCGTTACCATTCTCATACAAATTTAGGTTACTCCGCTGAGTTGGCCTAACCTCAATAACTTTCCCCTTCCCGCCTGCTGCCGCAAGCAACTTACTCGCAATTTCTGAACAGTCTGTACCATCACAAGCCGTCATTCCTTTAATGCGCGGGCTTTCCATCGCATCCACTACAGCTTTGTTTGGTGGGAACTCCGGATTAACTGGACGGAACGGACGTTCCATTCCTGGTGGAATGAACTCATCGGCCACTTTTCCGGCAGTCGCAGTCCCTTTTGCACCCCCACCCAGCCGACCCAAGTCCCCCACTGCCCCGAGCTGCGAACTCATACTACCGGAAACAGGTGACTCCGCAATCGCGTTGACCAGGTTCTTGGCTGCTGTTGGCAGCTTGGCGGTTATCTGCGCGCCACCTTTCACTGCCGTCAGAACGCCAACAAGTTCCGCAGCGAACCTACCGCCCTCGACACCAGCTGTGACCGAACCTTGCCAGCCGGCATCCTCGTAAGCCTGGGTCAAGAATGCGGCGCGCTCCTCCAGCCCCTTCAGGTAGTTATCGCCAAATTGCTGCCGGAACTCTGGCGAAGTGGCCAACTGCTCCAGAGCTGCATAGGTTTCCCTCCAGTTCTTGACCAGCTCATAAACACCCACTGCGGTTTCAGCTGTCGAAAGACCGATGCCTCCTCCAACACCTACGACGATACCGACATCCTGCTGGGCCGAAATAATTGCCCATTTGGCTTCTATTCCGGTTTTGCAGAGCTGTTTGTCCTTGCAGCCATCGACCTCCTGCCGCTTCTTCTCCTCCTGCCAATGACTGAGGTAGTTGTGTTGGGTGGCATTCCCCGCCACCCAGGCCCCCGTCTGCAAGCTCTTGGCGTCCGCATCGCCCTGCGTCGAAGCCGCCAGCACGCCGATCAACTGCGAACTCATGATCAGCAGGCCCTTCTTGTCATCGATGGGCAGGCTGGCGTATTGCTTGGCGAGGCTATCCACCAGCGCCTCGTTGACTCCCGCAGCCAGGGCTCCGGTACGGAAATCGCCACCGACCGCTTCGGCGGCCAGACCTCCCATCAGGGCGTGCAAGCCGATCTTGCCGAGGCTGCCGTCGTCCAGCACGCCATGGGTGGTGTCGCCAATCAGCTTGAAGCCGTAGGCCGCAAAGGCATTTGCCAGGCTGTTTTGCAACGCATCGCCCAGGCTGCCCTTGCCGCCCAGCGCCCGGTCCAACAGCACCGAAGTGCCATTCTGCAGCAACTGGTTCGAGGTGAACTGGCCCACACCTTGCCAGGTGCCCAACCCTGCGGCGGGCGCCACGGCCCCGGTGTTCGGTAGAGCGGTCGAGGTGCCGGTCTGGGTCGAGGTCCATTTGTCGTAGACGCCGGCAGTCAGCCCCGCAGTCGTGCCAGCGACTACATAGCCCCTCAGCGCATCGCTGGAGGTCACGTCCTTGACGACATCCCCCAGGTTTCCCCGGTTGTTGATGGTGCTGATCGCTCCATTGCTGGCCATGCCCATAGCCACGGCAGTTCCAGCTGCATTCGCCCAGCCGGCGGCAGCTGTTCCTACTGCTGTACCGGCCTGGACCATTGCAGTGCTACCGGCAGCAGCCATCATGCTTCCTGAGCCCGCCCCCACACCCGCCATCGATCCCAATGCCGCACTCGCCGCACCCGCCGTGAAGTAGGCCACAACGATCGCTATCGCCAACTGCGCGCCGACGCCCAGCCCGGAGTTGCTGTACTTCCAGCTGTCATGCAGTTCCTGCACGCGCCGCCAATCCACATCGCCGCGCTGCTCCATCTGCTTCAGCCAGGCCAGTTGCGGATCCGCCTGCACCATCGCGTCGATGGTCTGGCTCACGGTCTTCTGGTCGATGTGCTTGAGGTCGATCTTCAGGCCTTCCACGGCCTTGATCGCCAGGTTGCCCTGGGCGACGAGCTGGCTCTGGCGTACGGTTTCGTCGGTCTGGCCCTTGCCCTTCGACGACTGCCACGCCAGGTCGCCCTTGCTCTTCTCGTGGCTTTCCTGGTGCAGGTCCTTTACCGCCTCGAAGGTCACCGCGCCGCCGCTGACGATGGCCAGGTCGTTGCCCGATTCCAGCTTCGCGCCCTGGTAAGTCTGGTCGCCGCCACTGAGCAGGGTGAGGTCGCCGCCGCTGGATATTTGGCTGCCCACTGCCGTCACATCGGTGATTTCGTCGCGCCGGGTCTTCTTGCTACCGAAGCTGCCTTTGCTCTTCTTGTCGTAGAGGTAGTAACTGCTGTCGTTGGCGGCCAGCAGCTCCAGCTTGTCGCCGGCCACCAGGTAGGCTTCGTCGCCGGCGCTGGCCTGGCTCGCGATCAGGCGCAGGTCCTGTCCGGCATTGATCGCCAGGTCGCCGCCAGCGTCCACGCGAGTGGCCTGCTGGGTGATCTTGTCGTCCTGGAAAGTGACCTTCTTGGTCTTGCCATAGGCATGCTCTTCGTTGGCAGCCGCGACCAGGCCCACATCGCGACCCGCCTCGAATGTCACGTCGCGACGAGCGTCGATGCGGCTGCCCACGACGCTGATATCGCGTCCGGCGCTGACGCTGATGTCGCGTCCCGCCACGACCTCGGCGCCCATCTGGGTCGTCTGGGTCTGGTATGCCTGGCTTCCTGCCGTCCAGCCCCGCTCCGCTACCGCAGCCGAAACCAGGACATCCCTGCCGCCTTGCAAAGCGAGGTCACCCTTGCTGTCGATGACACCGCCAATATTGGCTACATCGCGTCCTGCCGAAACGGTCAGCTTCTGCGCAGCCTCGATACGCGCGGCGCTATCGGCAAATGCCTCAGTGGTACCGGTTCCCCTGTAGGAAGACTGGTGCTGGGTCACCGTCCGTTCATTGATGACGTCTCCGGTAAGGGCGGAGAGGCTTACCTCGCGCCCGGCAATGATGCCGCCCTGGTCATTGCGGATGGAGCCGCTGGCCAGCAGGTCGAGGCGGTTGCCGGCCTCGATCAGGCCGCTGTTGTCGATGTTGCCGGCTGTCGCGCTGAGGTCGTTCTGCGCGCGCAGGGTACCGGCGTTCCTCAGGTCCCCACCGGTGATCAGGTTCACGTCGCGCCCCTGGATCAGCGCGCCGTTCGGGCCCAACCGCCCCTCGGCCTGGGCCAGGTAGACCACGGGGGCGAGGACCTTTTCGCCATTCACCTCGACTTCTTCCAGCCAAACGATGTCGTGGGTCAGCGCGGCCACCTGGGCGGCGCTGAGGGTGACGCCAGGGGTCAGTCCCAATACGTCCTTGCTGGCGATGGCGTTGTCCATCAGATAGCGGAACATCGCTTCGTCGCTGTTCAATCCGGCGATGAAGCGCTGCCCCGTACGCTGGACGATCGCTTCGCGTATCAGGCGCTGCTCGTATAGACCGTCGCCCAGGCGCTTCTTGCTGTCATCCGGATTGATACCCAGGCCACCGAGCAGGTAGTCCGAGTTGAGGAACTGCTTCAGCTCGGTGAGCGCCGGGTTGGTCTCGATCAGATACTTGTGGCTGTTGCTCGGTGTGGCATTGCTGGGCACGCCCTCAACGCGCGCAACCGACGGCAGGGTTTGCAACGCTGGCTGCCCAACCGGAGGCTCGGCAAGAACGGCGCTCCGCTCTTCGAGGCGAGGCAGGCTGCCCTGAGCCCTAACGGCCGAAGGCAGTGCCTGCACCGACGACTGCTCAGCCGGCAGATCGGCAAGGATGCTGCCATTGCCACCTGGACTGGAAACTACCCCCTCTACACGCACTGTCGAAGGCGAGGCCTGGACCGTCGCCTGCGCACCCTGCCAATTGGCGAGAATAGTTCCATTCCCATCGTGACCGGGCGCTGTGCCTTGAATACGATCAGCCGCGGGAAGGCTTGAGAACGAGGGTAGACCACCGCGCAGATCGGCGAGGATGACGCCATTGCCGCTGTGACCCGATGCATTGCCCTCGACGAGTCCACCCAGTCCCGTGGTCGCCTGGTGCTCACCGGCCTGGAAACGGCCAGTGTTTCCCCCGTCGCCCGAGATTGGCGCGGAAGCCCGTAGCGCATCGATAGCCTCAGCTACCCGGCCTTGATAGGCGGAACCGGTAAGCGAGGTGACCCGATCATCGCCGACACGACGCGCCTGGGTACTCCAGCCACTTGCGTCACTGCCTGCCTGTGCGGATACAGATACGCCATGGCCGCTCTGGGTGAGATCGCTGGCGGATTTCAGAGCACCACTTGCCTGGTTCACCTGGGCTCCTTGGGACGCCAGGCGGAAGAGCCCATTCTGGCCTTGAGGCAGGCTGAAGCCCGGCAAGGTGAGAGGATTGATCTGTTGCCTTGCCAAGTCTGGTGGCAGTTGACTGTTCAAGTTGACAATAGTAGATGAGGTATTAGCCGACACTTGTGTATTCAAGGCTATCCCTAGCTCGGACGATACCGGCAGTCCTTCTCGAACGACGCTATTATTTATCTCTTGGCTAGCCGTGATACTGACCTTTCCCGCCGCCTGCACAACGGCATCAGCCACACCTTTCTGTGCACCATCCGAAACAGTAAGAACATCAAAGTAATTGACATTCCTTATTGCATCAGGAAGTGGCACCCTTACACCTTCTGTGTATTTCGCCTCAGGAAATATTCCATAAAAATTACTAGGTGTAATAAAGGTCCAGTAATCTTGCCAACCAATCAACACATGGGTTTCTCGGTTAGCCGTCCCTCCCATTTTCCAACCAGTATAGGCAATCGACTCATTCCAGTTCTCATCCCAATAATGTATGGATCCACCACTGACGGTATTTGGAGCCCCGCCTCTTCTGGAAGGAAGATATTGCGAATCATTCGAAGCATTATATTCCATTACCGAGCGCCAAAAACTCAGAATACTTTTGTCTTCGCGCAGCCAAGGGTGTTCGAAGGATCTCCTTACCGAGTACTTTCCTAATGTAGCGCCCTGATTGGTAAATCTGTCTACACGCACATCGATGTCTTTTGAAGCCGTTACATAGGATGCCGAATTGAGAAAATCTGAGCCCAGCACATAGAGACTCCCTCCTGCAGAAATACTTGCGGATGGAGCATCAGCTTTCAGACTCGACTCGTAATTCTCCAGCAAGACCATGTGGCCGTTACCAGGCGACGTTCTCCGCATCCCGATTGCACTGGAAACAAGCTCAGATGACACCTCAAAAAATTCTTTCTTATTTACGATATTGCTGGCAGAAATCCTGGTATCTCCAGAGCTTTCTATATTCGCCGAGATATTTTCCAGGCTGGCGGCACGGTTGCCGGCATCGTCGCGGGCGATATCCAGCCTGCCGAGGCTGTACACATCCCCGTAGAGGTTGGTGATGTCGCCGGCGCGCAGGGTCATGTCGGCGCCACTGAACAGCAAC
>JAKAVW010000129.1 GCA_021827445.1 Pseudomonadota bacterium | reverse complement strand
CGAACTGGATAGTCATATCAAACAGATCGAGTCACGCTTGGGGGTGGTGATCCTGCCCCGCGGCACCCGCTTTCATATCACCGGACCAGCCGCTTCTGTGCAGGCCGCGCAGGATGTGCTCTCCCTTCTTTATACTCAGGTACGCCAAGGACGCTCGCTGTCCAGTCATTGGGTGCATCACAGCATCCAGAATGTGCAACTGGAGGCAGAGGCGGGTGTTACGGTGGTGGAGTCTTCCGGTGTGCAGACCCTCAAGGGAGTGATTCGTGGTCGCGGGCAACGGCAGCGCCATTATCTGGAGTCTATCCGCCATAATGATCTCACCTTTGGTATCGGCCCGGCTGGTACGGGCAAGACCTATCTGGCCGTTGCCGCGGCGGTGGAGCAGATGGATAGTAATCAAGTGCGGCGCCTGGTGCTGGTCCGTCCAGCCGTAGAAGCGGGCGAACGCCTGGGTTTCCTGCCTGGGTCCCTGAGTGAAAAAGTCGACCCCTATCTCCGTCCACTTTACGACGCCCTCCATGAAATGCTGGGTTATGAGAAAGTCGCCAAACTGATGGAGCGGCAGGTGATTGAAGTGGCACCACTGGCCTATATGCGCGGGCGCACCCTGAATGATGCTTTTATCATTCTCGACGAGGCGCAAAATACCACTCCGGAACAGATGAAAATGTTCCTGACCCGCATGGGTTTTGGAGCCAAGGTCGTGGTAACCGGCGATGTGACTCAGGTGGATCTGCCGCGTGGGCAGCTTTCCGGGCTGGTGCAGGTCATGGATGTGCTCGGCGATATGCCGGGTGTGGATATGGTGTTTTTTGAAAGTGCCGATGTGGTCCGTCATCCGTTGGTGGCCCGGATTGTGGAAGCCTATGATCGCTTCGGAGCGAAGACATGAGCCGTCTTTATTTGCGCATGGCTGTGGATGATGCCGTTGCGGCCTTGCCCCTGCCGTCCCGCGCTGAGGTGCGTCGCTCGATATTGCAGGCGCTGTCCGCTCCTTCGGCGCGGGCATCCGCGGATGACCGGATGTGCGATCTATCCCTGACTTTTGTGGACGATACCGAAATTGCCGCCCTGAACGAGGGATATCTGGGCAAGGCAAGGCCGACCAATTGTTTGTCCTTCCCGCAGGATGTGCAGTTGCCCATGTTCCGCCGCGATTTGCTGGGCGATATTGTTATTGCGCCGGCGGTGGTGATGCGTGAGGCCGTCGAGCAGGGCAAGTACCTGCGCGATCACTATCGTCATCTGCTCATTCACAGCACTCTTCACCTCCTCGGTTATGATCATGAAGTGGTCGCCGAGGCGCAGGAGATGGAGGCGCTGGAAACCCGATTGCTGGCTGAAATGGGTGTGGCCGACCCTTACCTGAACCAAATGCATGAGTGAAGATCGAACTAGCCAGGAACGACCACGGGGCTGGTGGGAACGTTTTACCCAGTCCTTGCGCGGCAATGTGGAAGATCAGGATACCCTGCTGGAACTGGTCCGCGAGGCGGGCGAGCGGCAGATCATCGACGCTGAAGCGGCGCGGATGGTGGACGGAATTTTCCGCATGGGCGAGCTCACGGTGCGGGATGTGATGATTCCTCGGCCACAGATGGAAGTGATCGAACTGGATATGCCTATAGCAGAGATTATTGCCCATGTGTCCGAGGTGGGGCACTCGCGTTTTCCAGTGGTGGGGGATGACCGCGATGATGTGCGCGGCATTCTCCTGGCCAAAGATCTGTTGCGGGGTTGTCGGGGTGACATGCCGACGCTGCGACTGGCGGAATTGCTCCGTCCGGCGACTTTTATCCCTGAAAGCAAGCATCTGGATCACTTGCTCTACGAGTTCCGCACGGGTCGGCATCACATGGCCGTGGTGGTAGATGAGTATGGCGGTGTCGCCGGGCTGATCACCATTGAGGATGTGCTGGAAATCATCGTCGGTGAAATTGAGGATGAATATGATATTGATGAGGATGTGATGATCGCGCCGCGGGAGGATGGTGATTTTCTGGTTAATGCTTTGATTCCACTGGAAGAATTTAACGCACACTTTGTGGCGCAGATGGCGGATGGTCATGCCGATACCCTGGGCGGCTGGGTGGCGACGCGCTTAGGGCATGTGCCACGTATGGGTGAAGTAATTGAAGAAGGGAATTTGCGGCTGGAGGTATTGCGAGCGGATCGTAAGCGGGTGCAGATTTTGCGGGTGACACCGCCGCGCAGTGCATCCCTGCCGGAAACGGCGCCTCAAGATAGCGCGTGAAGGGTGGCGTGCTGAAAAAGCCGCACTTTCCTGCGCGGCTTCTAGCTGCGTTGATTTTGGGTGTAGCCTGGCCCTTGGCCTTTGCGCCCTTTGCTTTGTGGCCGCTGGCCATCGCCCTGCTTTTTGGCCTGTTTTGGCTGGCGGTCACAGAGGAGCGTCCGCACCGTGCAGCCGCCCTGGGCACCGCTTTCGGTTTTGCGGCTTTTGCGGCGGGAACCAGCTGGATCGCCATTACCCTGCATAATTTTGCCAACATGGATTGGGCATTGGCTGAAGGGGCCGTCGCTTTGCTAGCGGCTTGTTGTGCCGTCTATGCGGCGCTGGCCTTATGGCTGGCCACCCGCTTTTTTGTCGGCAATGCCCGGTTGCTGGCGCTGCCGGTGTTGTGGATTTTTGGGGAATGGGCGCGGGCACGTCTCTTTACAGGCTTCCCCTGGCTGGCGACGGGATATACCCAGACCCATGCCTTTCTCGGCGGTTTTGCACCCTGGCTGGGGCAGTATGGAGTGGGGCTGGCGACCGCCGGGGTGGCGGCCATCCTGGTCTATATGCTGCAACGGCGGCGGTCCCGTCATATACTGATGGGTGGTGTCGCCTCGCTCCTCGTGATTTTCGGCGTGGCCATGGCGGCGGCATCCGTGTCGTTCACCCATCCCGCAGGCAAACTGCTGCGGGTGAGTCTGCTGCAGGGTAATATTCCCATCACTGAGAAGTGGAATGCTGGTAAAATCAGCGATATTTTGCATCACTACGTTGATCTGATCTTGCAGACACCGCCGGATACCCAATTGATCGTCCTGCCGGAAACGGCCTTTCCCATTTTTCAGACGGAAATTCCGGGCCTGATTGCGCAATTGCAGCAGTGGTCAGCGATGCACCATAAAATCCTGCTCATAGGTATTCCCGAAGATGCGGGCCACAAGTATTACAATGCAACCATGGAAATTGATGGCAAAGCTCCCTTGCGTTGGTACCAGAAAGAGCATCTGGTGCCTTTTGGGGAATACATCCCGATACCGAGCCTGCTCGCGCCGCTGGTGCATCATTTTTTACCGGGACTGGGGAGCTTTTCTCCCGGGCATGGGCCTTATGTTTTGCCCGTAGATGGACAGAAAGCCGGTATAACCATCTGTTATGAAGAGTCCTTCTCCCGGGATGTGCGCAAGGGTGTAGAGGAGGGTGCCACTTTTCTTTTGAATATCAGTGATTATGCCTGGTATGGCCATAGCATCGCCGCAGCGCAAAGCCTGCAAATGGCGGCGATGCAGTCCTTGCAGGAGCAGAAGCCCGATGTCCGTGCGACCAATACGGGCATTACCGCCCTGATCTCGCCGCATGGACGGGTGCTTTCGCAATTACCCCAGTTTGTGGTGGGTACCCTGAATGGGGCCATTCAGCCGATGGCTGGAGAAACGCCTTACGGGCGCTGGGGCAGTTTCCCCTATCTGCTGTTCAGCTTGATTCTGCTGCTGGTGGCCGTCGTCCTCAGTCGCCAGCAATCATCATCTCGTCGATGAGGATAGAGGGGCAACCGGTATTGCCGTGGATGAGCATATCACTACCCACCACGCTCATGCCCTGGAACATGGCCTGCAAGGTGCTGGCGATGGTGATCTCTTCAACGGGATATTGAATCTCCCCGTGCTCGACCCAGAAGCCGGCTGCGCCCCGTGAGTAGTCGCCGGTCACCATGTTGATGCCGAAGCCGATGAGTTCGGTAACCAGTAGGCCGCGCCCCATCTGACGGAGCAGGCCCTCCAGGGAGGTGTCTCCGGGTTGCAGGGTGAGATTGTGGATGCCGCCGGCATTACCCGTGGTCTTCATGTTTAATTTGCGGGCGCTGTAGCTGTCGAGAATGTAACCTTCCAATACACCACCGGCGATAATGTCGCGGTTTTGGGTGGCGACGCCTTCGCCATCGAAACTGCTGCTGCCCAGTCCGCGCCGTCGTAACGGTTCTTCATAAATGCGGATGTGTTCCGGGAAAAGCTGCTTGCCGAGACTGTCGACCAGGAAGGAGCTTTTGCGATACAGGCTGCCGCCGCTGATGGCGCTGGCGAGGTGGCCGATGACACTGGATGCGACCTGATTTTCGAAAAGTACCGGGGCTTTGGTAGTGGCTACCTTACGGGCATCCAGTCGGCGCAGAGCCCGCTGTGCTGCTGTTTTGCCGATAGCTTCCGGTGTTGCCAGGGCATCAGCGGCGCGGGCTACATCGTACCAGTAGTCCCGTTGCATGCCGCCTTTGCTGTCTTCGGCAATGACCGAGCAGGACAGGCTATGCCGTGAGGAACGGCTGTTGCCCATGAAACCCAGGCTATTGCCATAGACCGACGTGCCCTCGCCAGTGCCGAGGCTGCCGCCTTCGGAGTTGTGGATGCGCGGATCGCTATCGCGAGCGGCCGCTTCACAGCGGCGTGCCAGATCAGCGGCGGTGTCGGCATCTATGGACCAGGGATGATAGAGGTCCAGATCCGGGAAGTTTTTGGCGAAAAGTTCGGGATCGGCGAGCCCGGCAAAAGGGTCTGCCGCCGTATGCCGGGCAATGGTGAGCGCCGCTGAAACCGTCTCTGACAAGGCCTTGCGGGAAAAGTCGGAAGTGGAGGCACTGCCTTTGGACTGGCCCAGATAGACGGTGACCCCCAGCCCCTTGTCCTGATGGTATTCGATAGACTCGACTTCCCCCAGACGCACGGTTACCGACAAGCCTTTGCCGGTGCTGGCGGAAGCCTCCGCCGCACTGGCGCCCTGTTCGCGGGTAAGGCTCAACACGTCGTCAACAATCTGGGTCAGTGTGCCGGTATCGAAGGTGGAGTGGGGGGCTTGGCTCATGAGGTGTTTTCCCGCAGATAATGAAGTAATCGCTCCATCTTACCCCCAAGCTTCAGGGCAGGGGAAGCTTGGGACCGGTTCGGATGCTCCTGCGCAAGACGTTCTGTATGTCTGCTAATCTCCAGTGCCGAGCGTGAAAGCCTTTAATTATAGAGTAAGCGCGCGTCACCTGCTCGTGTATTTTCACGCTTGACAATGGTGCTTTGCTTCACTAGATTGCAACAAGGTTGCATTAAAAGATGGTGCTTGTCTGCAGGTCATGATGTCCGCCTCCGAGGATTTGTCTATGATTCCATTTAATCATCAGAAAGCATGGATCCGTTCGATACCTAACCATTGCTTACGAAGCCGGGTGCCTATTCTGATGCCACTAATCGCTTTATTTGCCGGGCTGGGCATGGCACAGGTGGTGGTTGCAGCGACGATTCATGCGGTGGGCATAGAAAATGTCTATGCTAATGTAATCGGCCAGATCGGCGGGGAATATGTCACCGTCAGCGCTATTGAAAGCAATCCTGATACTGACCCCCATACTTTTGAAGCCAGCCCTGCCGTGGCTCGCGAAATGGTTGGGGCGCAGATTGTGGTCCGTAATGGCATAGGCTACGACAGCTGGGCCAAAAAGATTCTTGCGGCAGACCCTAATCCCAAGCGCAAAGTGATTGTGGTTCAGGATTTGCTTCACCTGCCGGAAAACACCAAAAACCCCCATCTCTGGTACAAACCAGAGACTATGCCTGCGGTCGCCGAGGCGGTTGCCCAGCGCCTGACGGAGTTGGATCCGGCTCGTGCCGCTTATTTTGCCGCCAATGTGCGCAAGTTTGACGCTGCTCTGAAGCCCTGGTACCAGGTTATCGCCAGATTCAAGGCCCGGTTTGGTGGCACGCCGGTAGCCGTGACCGAGCCTGTTGCAGACTACCTGTTGCAGGCTGCAGGTTGCGATATCAAAACACCTTGGAATTTGCAGGCCGCCATCATGAATGGTACCGACCCGGCGCCGCAGGATGTGAGTATTCAGAACCAGCTCATCAAGCACCATCAGATCAAGATCTTCGTCTACAATCAGCAGGTAACGGATTCATTGACGGCTTCTTTTCTGAGTAAGGCGAAAGCAGAGAATATCCCTGTGGTCGGTGTCTATGAGACCATGCCGAGGGGCTACAGTTATCAGTCCTGGATGCTGGCGGAAGCCAATGCCCTGCGTAATGCCGTGGAGCGCGGTATGTCGACGACCGTGCTGAAGTAGTCCGGCATTGGCAATGTCTGATCCGGTACTTTCGGTTGCTCGTCTCTCGGTAGATTTGGGCGGCCGCAGCATTTTACGGAATGTCAGTTTTGATCTTTACCCCGGTCAGCTCTGCGCCCTGATCGGTGAGAATGGGGCGGGCAAAACAACCCTGCTGCGTAGCCTGCTAGGCCTGACGGCGCACAGCTCGGGGCAGGTCCTGATTGATGGCGCACCGGCTGATCAGCGTCGCGCCCTGGTGGGTTATGTGCCCCAGAAAATTGCCTTTGACCCGGACGTCCCCCTGCGGACCCGTGATTTGGTGCAGTTGGGGTTGGATGGCCATCGCCTTGGTCTGCCGTTGTTTCTCGGCCGTAAAAAGGCCTTGGTGGACCAAGCGTTGCACGCGGTCGGGGCCGGAGCCTTTGCCGACCAGCGGGTTGGAGAACTCTCCGGCGGTCAGCAACAGCGGGCGGTGATCGCCCATGCTTTGGTGCGTCAGCCGCGTTTGCTGATTCTCGACGAGCCCTTGGCCAATCTGGATTTTGGCAGCGCCAACGCACTGGTCGCACTACTCGGTACGTTGACCCACACCCAGCAAATTGCTGTGCTGGTGACGGCCCACGATATGAATCCTCTACTGCCGGTGATGGATCGTCTGGTCTATCTGGTGGATGGACAAGCTGCTACGGGAAGTGTGGAGGAGGTGGTACAGCCGGAGGTGTTGGGTAAGCTCTATGGTTATTCGGTTACGGTGTTGCGTCACGGCAAGCGGATACTGGTGCTACCCGATGTCGCCGTTGAAGATGCCGAGACGGGCACGGCATCGCATGTGCTGCATCCTGCGCCGGGGGGTTAGCGCTATGGGGAATCTGTGGACGTTTTTAGCGCATTCCAGTTTTCTGAGCAGTGGGCCGGTGCAAACCGCCTTGATTGTCGGTGCTTGCGCAGCGTTGGTCAGCGCGGTGATCGGCGTGTTTACCATATTGCGCGGCAACGCCTTTGCCGGACATGCCCTGGCCGACGTGAGCAGCGCCGGGGGGGCGGCTTCCTTCCTGCTGGGCATCAGTCCCTTGCTGGGCTTTCTGGGTATGGCCTGGATTGCGGCCTTCGGCATGGAGTTTCTTGGTGTACGCAAGGTGCGGGAGCGCGATCTTGCCACGGGCATCGTTCTGGGGGCGGGATTGGGTCTGTCGGCGCTCTTTCTCTATTTGGATGTGACGACTACCAGCACTACGGGTGCGGCGGTATCGGTGATGTTTGGCTCCATGTTTGCGATTCCGCAGAGTCTTATCGGCCCTGCGTTGATGGCCTCCGCCGGGGTGTTTTTGCTGGTGGGTCTGCTCTACCGGCCTATGATGTTGACGGCGGTGGACCCTGATCTGGCGGCAGCACGGGGTATTTCCCTGCGTTGGATCGGTTTGCTGCAACTGCTGGCCCTGGGGCTGGCGGTGGCGGTCTGCGCCCTGGCCATCGGCGCGGTGCTGGCGACGGCTTTGCTCATTGGTCCGGCGGGTGCGGCGATTCGTCTGAGCCGACGTCCGGCACAGGCGATATTCTGGGCCATTGCTATCGGTTTGACGGCGGTCTGGGGTGGTATTTGGATGGCCTATGAGAGTTACTACTGGTTTTCCGGTAATGCCTGGCCAGTGAGCTTTTTTGTCGTGACGCTGGTGTTCCTGTTTTATCTGGCGGCGGTACTGGTGGCTAAGGTGATGGGTTTGTCGGCGCGCCAGAAACCGGTCATCTGGCCGCACTGTGAGGCATAAGGCATGTTCTCCAGTTTTATGATCAAT
>JAKAVW010000128.1 GCA_021827445.1 Pseudomonadota bacterium | reverse complement strand
GCGCGATGACACAGATGCTTCCACGTCTTATGATAGGGGCTGTTTATTCGCTGAGGCAGGGGGAAAGGTCATGCAGGTAGCCATGTTACGGCCTTTGTCTGTCAAAGAGTATCTGGAAGGTGAGGAGCGCGCCGATATACGCCACGAGTATGTGGCCGGGCAGGTCTATGCCATGGCCGTGGCCAAGCTGCGTCATAACCAGATTGCGGGCAACCTGTATGGACTGCTCTGGCAAAAGACCCGTGGTAGTCACTGCCAGGTTCTGAACAGCGATATGAAAGTGCGGGTAGAAGCTGTAAATGCCTTTTATTATCCCGATGTCGTGTTGCGTTGTGGTGTGCCGTTGTCCGGAGATACCCTCTATCTGGAAGATCCTTGCCTTATCGTCGAAGTATTGTCGGCTAGCACGGCGAATGTGGACCGTCGTGAAAAGCTACAAGCTTATCAGACGCTTCCTAGCCTGCAGGAATATGTTTTGGTGGATAGCGAAAAAGCCGTCGTCGAGGCATTCCGCCGGCATCCTGAAGGTTGGTGGTACGAGTTGCTGAATGACCCTGAAAGCGACCGTTTGCGCCTCCGATGTGTCGACCTGGCACTTTCAGTAGAGGACATCTATGCCGGCGTCGATCTGCCTTCGGCCCTTCAGACCGATTGAACGCAGCCCTGATGCCACGTCCAACCCATAGCGATGTTACCCAGCGAGTCGGTGCCGTACACATGCCTGTTGCCCTCAGGATACTGATCGTATGACTGCAACTAACACTAGAAATTACTGGCTACTTTTTGCACTCGCTGCGGCTAGTTTCGTCTTTACTCTTAGCAACGTCCAATATACAGGCGAAGAAGCGGTTTACCCACTCATGTCCTATGAGATGTGGTTTCACGGCCATATTCTCACTCCTATCATGTACGGACAGGACTATTGGCGCCCACCTTTGGACAATTGGCTCATCATCGCTCTGTCGATATTGATTGGTTGGTCCCACATGTTGGTTGTGGCACGGTTGATCGCAGCCTTGGCGACAGTGGGATCTGGGCTGCTAGTGGGTTGGTTCGCCGGACGAATTTGGAAGAACAAGGAGTTCGCCGCCTTCGCCGCCTTAGTGTATATCACCTTGGGCGATGTGCTCTTTTACGATGGATGGTTGGCGTATAGTGATCCGTTGTTCGCCTTTTTCTGCCTGGCGGCCATGCTCTTGGGGTGGCTTGCGGTGGTGGAGCGGCGTATTGGTTTTTTCGCTATTGCTATGCTGGCGTTGTCTTGCGCCTTTCTTACCAAGGCGCTAACCGCCTATGTATTTTACGGCGTAGCGGTATTCGTCGTGACTTACCGAACCCGTAATTGGCGGTTTTTATTTTCGTGGCCTTCATGGGTTGTACATCTCTCAACGTTGGTGGTTCCCATTCTCTGGTACGCCATGGCCCCTGCCGGTGGCACCATGGCCAATGGGATGTTCGACGATATCCTCGACAAGCTGCGGGGCCAGGGACTGCTAGATTACGTGCATCAGTTCTTTGTCTTTCCATTACAGACCTTGGGACAGTTGCTTCCAGTCGTGGGAGTTGTGATATACGCTGCGTTGCGCCGCTATCCGCTATCTCATATGAAAGATCCACAGGTGTGGACGGCTCTATGGATAGTGGGATTGAACTACCTGCCCTATTGGCTCTCGCCCCAAAGTGGAATCCGTTACCTAATGCCGATCTATGGAATCGTGGCACTGGTGTTGGCGGCATGGGTTGCTGATGCCGAAAAGACACAACGTTTGGCGGTGAAGTGGATGATGGCTGCCATCATTTTGAAGTACGTTTTCGCACTGTGGGCGTTCCCCCTATACACCGAGCGGTTTCGCCCGCACATCGGGACCATTGCCCGAGATATCCTTATGCAAACCCATGGAGCGCCCCTCTATGTGACGAACGTGGCTTGGGTTGGTATTAGCACAACAGCAGATATTGATCTCGCTATAAGACCACGTCCTCCTCTAGCAATGCCACCCTCGAACTTAACCAGTGGGTTTGTCATCAGCTATCCTGGGGCAGTACCACAAGGCTATACTGTAGTGTCCAGATATCAAGGGGCATGGTTACTGTGTTACGGCAAAATTTGCGAAAGGTCAAAGGATTATGAATAATCAAGCTAAAATAAAAGATTGTTCCAAAACAAAAACACATATGATGATTATTCCGATTATTCTATTTTTAGCTACCCTAGCTTTTTCAATTTACGAACGCTTATATACCATGGTGCGATCTACGTTTGAACGCGAACGACAATAAAGCTTGGCACATGAACCTCTCGTTACAAAAGGGCTTGTTCTTATTATTTATGCTGCCGATTTTTTTCTTTCCGTTAAGCACGGCGGCAGCAGGTATTAGTGGCAGTTTGTTTGTGCTGTTATATATCATAAGTGGATACTGGAGAAAGTGGCGAGAGGTTGCGGGACGACCATGGTTTTTGCCGCTAACTTTGCTAATATTGTGGACACTGATAGGTGTCCTTTGGAGCGGGGCAAGTCTTCACGATACTTGGGTTGCAGTAAGCCGCTTGGGATATTTCTTTTTTGCCTATGCAGGGGCAACATTACCTTGGAACAGAACCAGGTTTCTCATGCTTCCTGTCTTATTCCTGGCCGGAGTAACATTAAATTGGATCGTCGGGTTGTGTCAGTGGTTTGGAATATGGCCATGGCATCCATTGGTCCCGATGCTTGGTCCTGTCGGTTACGCCAATCATATCTTCCTCAGCATGACGCTGACCATGGCATTATTATGGATATCCTATGATATACGGGATAAGGTTTTATTGCCCAGATGGGCAAACGCGATTCTCGCAGTGGCCTTCTTGCTCCAATTGGGCATGGGTGCTGGGCGCACTGGTCAGTTGCTTTTTGTCATCCTCATGCCGCTTGCAGTATGGCTGCTGTTCAAAGGGTGGTGGCGTTATTGGGCATTGGGCGGCATTGTTCTAGCAATTATCGGGGTGGGAATGTCTCCCATAGTTCAGCATCGAGCGCAAGAAGGGCTTCAAAATTTGAAAGTCATCGGCAAAGGTGATTACGATACCAGTTTGGGACTACGTGTCTTGATGGCCCAAGGCGCGCTTCGCATGGGCGCCCAGCACCCTATCTTAGGGGTTGGTACAGGCAATTACGCAAATGAGATGGCACAATTACAGAAGAATCATATTTTACCCGATTTGCCATACCCGCTAATCATGAGCCAGCCTCAAAACAGCTATCTCATAGAGCTGGCCATGCTAGGCATTCCAGGCCTGTTGCTTTTCGTGTGGAGTTTATGGGCTGTAACCGCGCCGGCATGGCGACTGAGAGCGACTCCTGAAGGCTGGTTTGTTTTAATTTATATGGCGGTATTTATAACTGGTAGTTTTTCCGATACCTTGATTTGGGGATATGCTAATGTGTTCTCGCTAGCGATACTAGCTGCCTTACCAATCCCTCTTGTCCGGAATGGCGCGACTCCAATCGACGATCGCTTCGCGTCAGAATACATGAATGGTGAGTTCCGTTGACAACAAGTAGAGACATAAGTTTGTAGTCATGGCTAGCGTACTTTTAGGATCAGTTGGTCTTGTTCTGTCTGATAAATCGATTTGGGAACTGCCAATGTGCAGCCCTTGGTGACAATGGATAGTTGGAAAGTGAGGGGGTCACCACAGGGATGGTTCGTGCTGTCGTTTCCAGAAATATTCTGGCTGGCGAGGTTTTATAATACTATGAATTGGGGTTGTGCAGACGCCTTGAGCTTGGCTTTGTTCATGGGATTCTCCACGCAATATAGGGGTATTGCGAAATCGTGAGTATGAAATTTTGCGTTATTATTGTTAACTATAATGGTGTATCCAAAACTATTGACGCAATTTCTTCCTGCCTTGCGGAGGGCGTATTAGCGCAGCATTGTATTGTGGTCGATAATGGTAGTGACGACAGGTCAGTAGAGGTGATTTCTCAATGTTTCCCTGATGCCAAAATATTGGCTAATAATTGTAATGCAGGCTTCGCCCGTGCGGTCAACCAGGGTTTGGCGGTCGCTGATCGTGATTTTGTCATGGTGCTGAATAATGACGCGCAATTATTGTCGGGTACATTAGAGGCTATAGCGTGTTGTTTTCTCGCTTGGCCCCAAGCAGCCCTTGTGGGTGCTCGTCTACTCAACCCAGAAGGCCGCACTCAAAATGTAGTGGCGGTGTTGCCACGATTTTGGCATGAAATGTTGCCCAAAGCGTTGCTCAAAAGGATTGCACCAAGATACTTTGGTGGTCGTTTAGCAGGAGAGCGTCAAGCCATAAATGTTTCCAGCCTGATCGGTGCAGCAATGACCGTTCGTCGTTCCTTTTTGTCTCAATTAGGGCAGTTGGATGAAGATTTCTTCTTTTATTTAGAAGAGACTGAATGGTGCGCGCGTGCTCACCGCATGGGGTTCGATGTGGTGTTTTGCCCAGATGCTAAGGTGGAGCACGCGCTCGGCGGCACCGCTAAGAAATTTCAAGTGGGGTCGCGCATTGAATTTCAGCGCTCACGGTTGCTCTATGCACGTAAGGTGGAAGGCCTTCTCCCGTGGGTGATTTTATCTTTGTGGATGCCCGTAAAAGCGGCAATAGACTTTATTGCCAATGGAATAGCTATGGTGCTTACTCTCGGGCTTCTTCCTCGTCAGCGGAAACGCTGTCTGACCTACGGAGTAATACTGATGTGGCATCTTTTGTTCCGGCCAAAACATTGGGGCCTGCCGGGGAAGTGCGGTAAATAATTAGACGCTTATTCTGGAGAACCATGTGGCCGTTGCTGCTGATGCGCTATCAATTATTTACATTACCAAGGATGCCGGGCGGTTGCTGCGTGCATCGCTGGACAGCGTGGCGCCGCTAGGTGCAGACATTTTGCTGGTAGATAGTGGTTCTACGGATGGTACGCTGACCATCGCTGCGGAGAGGGGCGTAAAGATTATTCAAAGGCCGTGGCCCGGCTTTGGTGCGCAACGGCAGTTTGCCGTGGAGTCGGCGGCAAATGACTGGATACTTATGCTGGATGCGGATGAAATTTTGCGCGATCAGGCGCGTTCTGCCATTGTGGATGTTGTGCGGAGTAGCGACCCTCATGTTGCTTATGCGCTAAGACGTTATAATTATCTTCACGGCAAGGCCATACGCCACGGAGACTGGAGCCGGGATTATGTGGTGCGGCTTTTTAACCGACGCTATGGGCATTATCGTCTCGAGGATACGGTGCACGAAAGCTGGTATGGTCAGGGGGAGACGCGGCGTATGCAGGGATATATCCTGGACCATCATTCTTTCCCCAGCTATGCGGATATGCTGGATAAACTGCGCCGTTACGCCACCCTCAACGCGCAGCAGGTCCACCAGCGCGGCAAAGCGCTCCACGCTTACATGCCCATGACCCATGCACTGGCGGCTTTTTGGCGCGGCTATTTCTGGCGCTTGGGATTTCTGGATGGTGTGGAGGGCGCCGCCATTGCCTGGACGACGGCGCTGGGAGCGTTCATGAAATATGCCATGGCGCTGGAACTCAGAGACCATAATCAGCAATGAAGATTTTGATGGTGCGCCTGAGTTCCATGGGCGACGTGCTGCATACCCTGCCGGCGCTGACGGATTTGCAGCGGACCCGACCGGATCTGCTCTTACATTGGTTGATTGAGCCTGCATTCGCGCCCATCGCACTGCTGCATCCAGGGGTCGCGCGGGTGATTCCCTTCTCTCTGCGCAACTATAAAAAACAGTGGCGTGGGCTGGCGGCCGTGTTACGGGATTTACGCCGGGCTTTACGGGTGGAGCATTACGATCATATTCTCGATGCCCAGGGACTCTATAAAAGTGCATTGCTGGGCCGTCTGGGCGGTGCACCCCTGTGGGGCCTGGATGCCGCCAGCGCTCGCGAACCGGGTGCCAGCCGAATTTACCATCGCCGCTTTCCCGTGTCCTGGGGGCAGTCCGCCATCAGCCGGAATCGCCAACTATTCGCGCAGGCTTTAGACTACCCCCTGCCGGAAACGCCGCCAGATTATGGTTTGCAGGTGGCCGCCGCGCGCCTGCGTAAAGACACGCTGGTGCAACCTTGGGGAGAACTGGTGCAGCGGCCCTTCGTGCTGGGCTTTCACGGGACCTCGCGAGAGAACAAGGAATGGCAGGAAGACCACTGGCGGGCGCTGGCCGCCCGGCTACGACAGGAGAGACTGCGTTTGTTGTTGCCCGCAGGCAATGCGCGCGAGGCGGTGCGAGCCCGGCGCATCGCGGAACAAGCGGATAATGTGGTCACCCTGCCCGCCGCTACGTTGCTGGAAATCGCGGCCCTCATCGTCCGGGCAGACGCCTATGTCGGTATGGATACGGGACTCTCTTATCTGGCCGGTGCCTTGGGGCTGGCGGGGGTTACTATGTACGGCCCGACGGCTAGTGGGCGTTTTTCCGTGATGGATAGTCGTCAGGTCAGCTTGCAAAGCCGTGAGCCTTGCTCGCCTTGTGGTAAATCCCGATGCCCGTTGCCGGAAGCGAAAAATGGCCTGATACTCTGCCAGCAGGCCTTACGCCCGGAGCAGGTCTGGACGGCCTTATCCCCTTTGCTGGAGCACCGATCATGAAACACCCCCTGGTGCTCCTGCCGGATGAGCGCCGCCGCTACCGGCGCCACCAGTTCTGGACGGATCACGGTATTTTCCGCGAACTGTTTTATGCGAACTTTCACGAGATTGCGCCGGGAGCGTTTCGTTCGGCCCAACCCTCGCCCCTTCAATTGCGGCACTGGCAGCAAAAGCATGGTTTCTGCACGGTGTTGAACCTGCGCGCTCCGGCCCCCCACGAACCTCATTACCGTCTGGAGCAGGAGACTTGTGACGCCCTGGGCATGACGCACCTGACCCTGCACGGCTTCGGCTCCCGGGATCTGCCGGAACGTAACCAGTTGCTGGCGGCCATCGAGGTGCTGGATCAATTACCCAAACCTTTTTTGCTGCACTGCAAATCCGGGGCGGATCGGGCTGGTTTCATCAGTGTGCTGTATCTCCATCTGGAGTTGGGAATACCCCTCAGCGAGGCGCAACGGCAATTGCGTTTGTGGCCCTTCGGTCATATCCGGCATGCCAATACCGGCATTCTCGACTGGTTTTTCATCAGTTACCACGATGCCGCCGTCCGCCAGCCCGGCTTGACCCTGCGTGACTGGATCAAGGATGGGTATGAGCGCGAGCGCGTCCTGAAAAACTTCCGGCCCTGGTATCGTCTGGACTGGTTGACCGACCGTATTTTGCGCCGCGAATGATGAGCCGTCGCTTCTACGCCTTTCTGCTCTGGCTACTCAGCCCTGTTATCCTGGGTTTTACCCTCTGGCGGGCCTGGCGACGACCTGCCTACCGGGAGCGCTGGCGGGAGCGTTTCGGCTGGGGACCGCGCCGTTCGGATCGGCCCATCTGGATTCATGCGGTGAGTGTGGGGGAGACCATCGCGGCAATTCCCCTGGTGCGGGCTTTGCAGGCACGTTATCCGGGGGTGCCGATTCTGGTGACCAGCACCACCCCGACGGGATCTGCCGTAGTCAGTCAGCGCCTGGGTGCGGAAGTGCTGCAACATTACCTGCCTTACGACCTGTCCGCGGCAGTCACGCGCTTTTTGCGTCGCCAGCGGCCGCGCCTGGGAATCATCATGGAGACGGAGATCTGGCCCAATCTCTGTCATGCAGCCAGCCGCGAGGGCGTGCCCCTGATGCTGGCCAATGCCCGGCTCTCGCAGCGCTCGCTTCGGGGTTACGCCCGTTTCCGGACGCTCTTTGCCCCCGCATTGGCCAGTATGAGCGCCATTGCGGCCCAGAGTTCGGAAGATGCGGCGGCTTTTCGCCGCCTGGGGGCACAGCATGTGGTGGTGACCGGTAATATCAAATATGACCTGCCGGAACCCGTCACCGCGCTGGAGCGGGGGCGCCAGTGGCGGCAGCGCTTCGCTGGGCGGCCGGTCTGGGTATTCGCGTCTACGCATGCTGGTGAGGAGCAGATGGCGCTGGCGGTGCTGGAAGACCTGCAGCGCCAATGGCCGGATCTGTTGCTGGTGTTGATTCCCCGCCATCCCTCGCGGCGACTGGAGGTGATGGCTCGAATGCAGGCAAAGGGGGTGTCCTTTGCCTTGCGCTCGCGTGCTGAGGACGTGGAGGGGCGCGCGGTTTTTCTGATAGATACACTGGGTGAGGTGATGGACTTCTACGCGGCGGGATCGGAA
>JAKAVW010000127.1 GCA_021827445.1 Pseudomonadota bacterium | reverse complement strand
CAGGGCAAAACGCGAGGCGTTCCAGAGCTTGTTGCAGAAATTGCGATTCCCCTCCACCCGCTTGAGGTCAAACTTGATGTCCCGGCCCTGGGTGGCCAGTGCCGCGAAGGTGAAGCGCAGGGCGTCAGTGCCGAAGGCGGGAATGCCGTCGGCGAACTCCTTACGGGTGGCCTTTTCGATTTTGGCCGCCATCTGCGGCTGCATGAGGCCCCGGGTACGCTTGGCGACGAGGTCTTCCAGACTGATTCCGTCGATGAGGTCGATGGGGTCGAGGACATTGCCCTTGGACTTGCTCATCTTCTGGCCCTCGGCATCGCGCACCAGACCGTGGACATAGACTTCATGGAATGGCACATCGTCCATGAAGCGCAGGCCCATCATGATCATCCTCGCCACCCAGAAAAAAATGATGTCGAAGCCGGTGACCAGCACGCTGGTGGGGTAGAATTGGGCGAGATCCGGTGTTTTTTCCGGCCAGCCCAGGGTGGTGAAAGGCCACAGCGCCGAACTGAACCAGGTGTCGAGCACGTCCGGGTCGCGTTCCAGGACCACCGGCATGCCGTAATGGCGGGCGGCTTCCGACTGCGCTTCCTCTTCACGACGGGCGACAAAGATTTTACCGTCGGGACCATACCAGGCGGGAATCTGGTGCCCCCACCAGAGCTGGCGGGAGATGCACCAGTCCTCAATGCGCTGCATCCAGTCGAAGTAAGTTTTGCTCCAGTTTTCCGGCACGAAGCGGATGCGGCCTGCTTCCACCGCGCGGATGGCGGGTTCGGCCAGCGGTGCGACTTTCACATACCATTGATCAGTCAGGTAGGGTTCGATGACGGCCTGGGAGCGGTCGCCGCGGGGCACCATGAGCTGGTGTTCGTCGGTGCGTTCCAGCAGATTTTCCGCTTTCAGCAGGGCCAGAATCTGCTGGCGGGCGGCATAACGGTCCAGTCCGCGTAAGGCCTCGGGAATCTCCCCGGCAACGACGTTGTCGCCGAAGACTTCGATACTGTCCCGGATACGGGCATCGGGGGTAAAGACGTTGAGCAGGGCCAGACCGTGCCGCTGCCCCACCTGATAATCGTTGAAATCGTGGGCCGGGGTGATTTTGACGCAGCCGGAGCCGAATTCTGGTTCGACATAAGCGTCCGCGATGATGGGAATCTCGCGGTTCATGATCGGCAGGCGCAGGGTCCTGCCGATGAGGGCAGCGTAGCGCGGATCTTCTGGGTGAACCGCCACCGCCACGTCGCCCAGCAGGGTTTCCGGGCGGGTGGTGGCGACGACGAGGGCACCACTGCCATCGCTGAGGGGATAGCGGATATGCCAGAGGGAGCCTTGCTCTGCTTCGCTGATGACTTCCAGATCAGAAACAGCGGTGCGCAGGACCGGGTCCCAGTTCACCAGCCGCTTGCCGCGGTAGATCAGACCCTCGTCATGCAGGCGGACAAAGACCTCGGTGACGGCATGGGAAAGTCCGCTGTCCAGGGTAAAACGCTCGCGCGACCAGTCACAGGAGGCCCCCAACCGTCGCATCTGCCGGGTGATATGGCCGCCTGATTCCTGACGCCACTGCCAGACCCGCTCCAGAAAGGCGCCGCGGCCCATCTGATGGCGGTCGCCGCCTTCCTGCGCCAGTTGCCGTTCCACCAGCATCTGGGTGGCGATGCCCGCATGGTCGGTGCCCGGCTGCCAAAGGGTACGCTCGCCGCGCATCCGGTGGACGCGGGTGAGGATGTCCATCAGGGTATCCTGAAAGGCATGGCCCATGTGCAGGGTGCCGGTGACGTTGGGTGGCGGCAGCATGATGCAGTAGGGCGCGCCGTCGCCTGCTGGCTGGAACAGGCCATGGGCTTCCCAGCGCGTGTAGCACTGGGTTTCGATTTCGGCGGGGGCGAAGGGGCGGTCCAGCGTATCGATCATGGGGCCTAATGCTCAATTTCAGAGGGGGTGATCTGGTCCAGACCTTCATGCAGGACGCGCTGCAGTATTTCCGGAAGCGATTTGCGAATATCTCCGGCCAGGCTTTCACGCAACTGGATGCCCTCCAGCGCGAGGGTGCGCATGATCGTCAGGCTGATCCGCTCCTTCCAGACGGTTTGCAGATGCTGTGTCACCAGATCTTCCATCTCATTGATTATTCGCCGTTCAATCTCCTGGAAAAGCAAATCTTCGAAGTCTTTGAGAAAGTCGAGATCTACGGGAGGTGTCGGAACCGCTGGCGCGACCGTATCCGTGGCGCGCGCTTGCATTTCTGCCGTCTCAGGTATGGGCGATGGTGTTGGTGCCGCATCCAGTTCATGTTCTTCAATAGCTTCGTTGACTGTGGGGCGTGGCGCTACCGTTGCAGTATCCAGCCAGCGCGGGTCTGCTTGTGCGTATCCAGCGCGCACCGTCGCTGCTCCAGAGAGTGATTCTGGGGCGGCTTCCTCCCAATGCATTGAAAATGTGGCGGCATGATCAGCTATGACCACAGATTCCGGGGGGATCGTTGGAGGATGCTCCGGCGATGCTTCTATCCTCGTCTCCGTTGGGTGCGTTTCTGCCTCCAGTGCCTCGTTGTTTGTATGCCGCCAAAGTTGTGGTGGCAGCCCCTCACGCAAAAGATGGGTGAGCAGTAAAGGCGCTTCATCACCGGCATCCTGTTGCTCTTCAAGGGTGGGTTCTTTACGTGTCGGTATGCTTGCCATGGGTGCGTCTCCGGTCAGGCCTCCAAGGGATGCACCTGCATGGTGAATCCCGCATTCTTCAATTGTCTGTATCGTTCTCTGGCGAGGCTGCGAGGCCGCTCCGCGACAGGAATGAAGTCGATAAGCCGCTCGCATGCGGGGACAGGTGCCGGTAATTCGTCCAGCCCGCAGAGCACTAACGCTTTGCTCTGCGGGGGCCAGACGCCGCCATCATGGATGCGTATTGATTCTCCTGCACCCCGGACATGGGGCACAAAAGCACCAGCCTGGAAAGTCCAAAGGAGATCATCCATGATCTGCCCCATCTCGATGTCCGGGCACAGGATATCTGCTTCTCCCATGACCTGCCAGACTTTCGCAATCACCCGGCACATGCCGCGCTGCTGCTCGTGCGGGGTGAGCAGGGTTGGCGGCAATTCATAGAACGAGGCGATGGGCAAACTATGATCCTCTCAAACCACCTGCCCGCGCCCGTCGTAGCAAATACTCTACCAACAATGGCACCGGGCGGCCCGTCGCACCTTTATTCTCGCCGCTCTTCCACGCTACCCCGGCGATATCGAGATGCGCCCAATGATAGTTTTCGGTGAAGCGCGAGAGAAAGCAGGCAGCAGTGATGGTCCCTGCTGGCCGGCCACCGACATTGGAGAGGTCCGCAAAGGGGCTCTTCAATTGCTCCTGGTATTCGTCGAAAAGCGGCAATTCCCAGGCCCGATCCATACTTTCCTTACCTGCAGCAATAAGCTCATGGATGAGTCCTTCGTGGTTGCCGAGCACGGCTGCAGTCTGGTGCCCCAGAGCGATGACACAGGCGCCGGTAAGGGTGGCCATATCGATCACTACGTCCGGTTTGAAACGCTCAACATAGGTTAAAGCATCCGCGAGGATCAGCCGTCCCTCGGCATCGGTGTTAATAATCTCCACGCTCAGACCTTTCATGCTCTTATGGATGTCACCGGGCTTGGTAGCCTGTCCGTCGGGCAGATTTTCTGAGGCGGGTACTACGGTAATGACGTTCAGCGGGAGTTTGAGCTCAGCCGTGGCCTGAATAGCCGCCAGAGCTGACGCCCCGCCGCACATGTCATATTTCATCTCATCCATCTTATCGGCGGGCTTCAGGGAGATACCGCCCGCATCAAAGGTGAGACCCTTACCGACCAGGACGATCGGTGCCTGATCCTCGGCGCCGCCCCAATATTCGAGAATGATCAGCCGGGGTGGCTGTCGGGATCCGTTGGCGACGCCGAGGAGCAAATGCATTTCCAGGGCTTCCATGGCATCAGGACCGAGGATGGTGCTTTTGATGCCCAGACGCTGGGCCATGGCCTCCGCTTGTTCAGCAAGCCAGGCAGGGGTGCAGACATTCCCCGGTTCGTTGGCCAGATCCTTAGCCCACGCGACGGCCCGTGCCGTCGCGTGGGCTTCTGTTGCGGCACGCTGAATCTCTGTGAAATAGGTTGTATTATCATCGGTAACAATGAGTTGCATGGTATCAAAAGCCCGTTGTGGACTGTCTGCGGGTTTTTTATGCCGGTCAAAGTGATAATCGACTTCCGCTATCGCTTGAACCAGAATTTTAGCGAGTGCAGGTGCGGGACGCCGGACCACAGGGGTATCCAGCAGGTGTAAGCTGACACGGCTGATGCGGGCACTTTGTAAAGCACTTGCCGCGGCAAGTGCGGCTTTGCGAAATTGACGATCATTGACCTTGCCATGGGTACCGAGGCCCAGGACAAGCACCCGTGCAGCGGCAATTTTTGGAACCTGATAGAGTATCTGCGTCTCGCCACAGGCAGCGCTGAAATCTCCGGTACGGAGGAGGGCCTGGAGGACGCCGCCACTGGCCATATCAATCAGCGTGGCGGCGGGGCTCAGTACGCCGCCTTCATACACTCCGACAACCACGCAGTCATTATTGTCGGCGGTTGGGTTCTGGCACTGTACGGCTATCTCCACGGTGGTTCTCCTGATAATCTGTAGGCGAGGAATTCGAGATGACGTTAGAGATGGAAAATAAGCCCCAAGGGCACCGGGAATCAAGTCTTGCGAGTAATCTCCGGGGGGTGCCCGCTTGACGCGCATCCATATGCAGCTCGTGCGGAATATCGCGACCTCTTTTCTACTGACTGGCTTGGTAGTGTTTGCCATCCTGGCTATCGGTCAGATGACCCAATTGTTGAGGCAAGTCGCTTCTGGCCAGTTGCCATTATCGATTGTACTGCAATTGCTGGGTCTGGCGGTACCTACGCTGTTGGTTATGGTATTGCCGCTGGCCTTTTTTTTCGCGGTTTATCTGGTGTTCAGTAATCTCTATCGTTCCAATGAGATGGTGGCTATTCGCAGTACAGGGACCGGGTTGTCAGGGCTGCTGCCGTCCGTCGCGGTAGTAGCGGCAGGTGTTTTTTGCCTGGAACTGATTTTGTCTCTTTCCTGGGCGCCTGGTGCGCAGCGCCAGTTACAGGTCGAATCTGTGCGCCTGGCCAATGCTGCGGCCGAGGCTATGCTGCAGCCCGGCAGTTTCACGAAGTTACCCGGCGGTCGGGTTATTTATGTAGGGCAATCCGTGGGTAAAAACAGTCACCGTTTCCGCGAGATATTTTTGTCTATTGCCCAGGGTAAGCAACTGGACTTGGCGACGGCGGCTTACGGGGAGATCAAGCCCAGTCAGGACGGCGCTCTGACCCTGGTGCTGGTGGATGGCCAACGCTATCTGGGACAGCCGGGGCAAGATGGATTCAAAGTCCTTTCCTTCGCGCGCTATCGGGTGTTGCTGGGTAACCCGGTCACTAGCACTGCCCAGCCGGGCGGTATCAACTGGGGTAGCGCGTCTCTGTCTCAGCTTGGGCATCACCTGTGGGGCACCGAGAGGCGCTTTGCAGTAACCGAGCTGGAGTGGCGCCTGCTCTGGCCGCTGGCGCTACCTCTATTGGCGTTGCTGGCTATTCCGTTGGCCTACAGTGAGCCTCGGGGTGGTGGACGGGCGGCAGGCATGCTGGTAGGTATACTGTTTTTGTTGGCTATCAATAACATCGTGATTTATGTCAAAGAGCATATGATGAGCGGCAGGATGCCGGTTTTCCCCGGATTATTTTGGGTGCTCCTGCTGATTTTGGCGGTGGCCATGTACACTTTCTTCAGGCGTAGTCGCGATCTGCCGATTTTCCCTGTCTGGTCGGGTCGGCGCGCGTCATGAAGCGCGCCGACCGGCTGCTGTTTCGTGGTATGCTGCTATATAGCAGCCTTGTGCTGACTATGCTTCTGACGCTGGTGTACATCGCCCAGCTGGTTGCCAAATCATCCGGACCAGGGCATGGAGTCTGGTCTATGACGCGGCTGCTTTCCTATGCCGCTTTGCAGTTGCCCGATGTGGCTTATGATGTGATTCCACTGGCATTACTACTCGGTGCGCTGGTCTGGATGAGTATCCTGAGCGGACATTCTGAGGTGATCGCCTTACGCATGTCTGGGTGGTCAGTCTGGCGTCTGGAACAGCCGCTTTTGCTGGTCGGGGTGCTAGGCGCTGGCCTTATGTTTGCTCTGGGAGAATGGGTGATCCCGGTCACCGCGCCAGCTGCCGAGGCCATGTGGGCCAATACCGATGAGCCAGGTGCGGGATTTCACAATATGGGGGCGCAGGGGCTCTGGTTGCGCTACGGTGCACAGATTATCCAGATTGGCGCGGTGGGAGATGGCGGGAAGGTTTTGCAGGATCTGCATCTCGCCCGGATACGCCAGGGTATGGTGGGGGTGGACGCCATGATAATGGCCAGCGAGGCGACATTCAAAGAGGGGCACTGGAGCTTGCACAATGTCCAGCTTTTCGAAATTACGCCCGATCAGATACGGATGACGCGTGTTGCGGAGATGCCGTGGTCAGTGACGCTCCATCCGGCCACCCTGCGTAGCTTTGCTCATCCGACACGAACCATGACGTTGCCTACCCTGTGGCAAAGTTATCAGGCTTTGCAGAGCGGCGCGCTGAGTATGAATCGCGTCGCTCTCGCCTTCTGGCGCAGGGTGAGTTATCCATGGGTGGGCCTGGTGATGATTTTGTTGGCGGTACCTTTTGTGACGCGCAATCCGCGCGGCGGTAACCTGGCCGCGCGGGTTATGGCGGGGCTGGTGTTGGGGCTGGGATTTCATTTCCTTACGGAGATGTCGGGATATATCAGTGTCTCAGGCGGAATACCCCCTTTAGCCGCTACTTTCTTACCGATTGCGCTCTTTGCGGCTATCGCCGGGGTTTTGCATCGTTTTACCTGAGTGCGGCGTCACGTTGGCGAATCAATTCCTGATCAAATGCATTGTCGAGTTCCTGTGAGAGTTTGAGCACTTTGCGGAAGAGGCGCGGATCCGCGTCATCCGCCTGAGTACGCAGACGTAAGCGGGCAAGACCATCAAAACTGTGGGCGCGATCCACCGGGTCGTTGGCCGATTGACACTGATTGCCCTGATAGAGGGCGTTGAGCACTTCAGCGGTCAGCGCATCGTCGAGTTTGCCTTCCTGTGCTGCGCTGAGCGCTGCCTCCGGGGCCATGTCTTCGAGGAAAGGGTATCCCAGGTGCTGATTGAGAAATTGTACAAGTTCTTGATAGGTCATGGTGGACTCCAGGCTTAGAGAGAGCGGATCATGCCGTCGTTGAGGGAAACACCACATGCTTCGGCGACACGTTGAAAATAATATTGCAAATCGAGGGGTATGGTCACGCCGTCGAGCAGGCGCAGCAGGTGAAAGTCGGCCGTTAGGACGATGTCGATCAGCGACAGGGTGCCCGTGTAACAGCGCTGTTTGGCGAGCACTTTGCCGAGTTCACGTAGACGTCCGCGGCTTTCCAATTGCTGATAGGCGCCATAGCGATCATTGGCGAGGGATTCTATAGACTGCTGAAAACGGCGTTCACATTCCTGCCGGTAAAACTCCATATCTTCGGGATCGCCGCAGATTTCTTCATAGGCGGGCAGGACTGGGGCAATAAGACGGTCACCGAGTGGCGTCAGTCCCGTACGCCACTGCACAAAAGCTTCCCATTCAGATGCTGGAATGCTGGTGTGCAGCGCCGGGGTATCCGGATAGCGCGCATCCAGGGCGGCCAGTTCAGCGAGTTTTGCCTGTTGTGCCTGACCGTCTGCATGAACCAGCACCGGCAGTTCGGCAAAACCCAGATCAAAAGCGGTTTCCTGATCACGCAGGGCGCAGGGATGATCGTTCCAGTGCAGGCCTTTGGCGCCTAGGACCATGCGCAGCATCTGGCCTTCCACGGAGGACCAGCGGTGGTAGAGTGTCGGCCCGGTCGTATTTTTAGTCACGCGTCAGTTTATCCGGCCCACTGCAGGATGTGATGCCACTGGCTGACCGTGATCGGCAAGATAGACAGGCGATTACCTTTGCGGATGAGTGGACTGTCTAAAAACTCTGGCATGGCGCGCAGGCTGTCCAGCGCAATGTTATGCGCAAAAGTCTGGCGGTAAGCCACATCTACCAGATCCCAGCGCGGTTGCTGGAGGCTGGACGCCGGGTCGTAATGGTTGCTCTGCGGATCGAACTGGGTGGGGTCTGGATGCGCGGTGCTGACTACTTCGGCGGTTCCGACGATGCCGGGGACGGGTACGCGCGAATGATAAATGAAGACCCCGTCACCTATCTGCATGCTGCGCAGGAAATTA
>JAKAVW010000126.1 GCA_021827445.1 Pseudomonadota bacterium | reverse complement strand
GTTGGTCGTCCCCGCGGCAAGCAATGTTTCTTTAACCTGTTTTTTACGGCGATGACTAAAATATATTTTTGCTGCGGTTGCAGATGCGAAAGCTAATGCTAAAAATACGATCAAAAATAAAATGCCATCAGAAACATTTTTGTGTTTAATTACGAATAATATAAACAAAAAAAAAAACAACAGCAATATAAATAAATGAAATATTGTTTTTTCTCTTTTTATACTTTCTAATCAAAAAATTTTTCCTTATCGTTTTGACCTGATAGTCAGAGATCTAGTTGATTATCTTATGATCGGACAGAATGCATCAATTTGTCTTGCCGCTGCATACATAACCATAGTCAGAATCATTAAAACCATCATCTATCCGGGTTCTCGTTGGAACTTCGGAATATCTGGATTCATAAAATCCCAATGTGTCGCACTGGAAGTGAATATATCAACGCCTGGATTAAATAGCGAAGGATCATCTAGAGTACCAGCGCGAAGGCCTATGATGTCAGGCAGCATTTCCAATTTTGCGAATAACTGGGAACCACATTTAGGGCAGAACCCGCGACTTACTTTCCTACCATTATCTGCGGTTGATTCGATGTTTTTGTGGAATATCTCTAACTTCAACAATATTTTTTCCAGGCCTCCCGGCGTTCCGCATCCCCTTGTGGATGGTAGCTATCGGGAGCGCGCTTCCGCCAGCAGTACCGCCTGTGCCCATCTCAGCTCTTCAGCCATATTCGCGCTCGGTGCACCATAAACCCCTGCCAGAAACACAAATCCCGCAGTAGCACCGCCACCACGGGATTAATCAGAGGCTAAGCCTGCATCGCCTCAGATAGAGTCGTGCATGTCTTCCAGCATCTGCTCAATACGCGGCCCAAGGATGATTTCCATCGCGAAGCCCATCTTGGTCCCTGGGATTACCAGGGTGTTGGAACGAGACATAAAACTACCCGGCAACATTTGTAATAGATCGGGAAAGTTCGCTTCCTTATGGTCACGAAAGCGGATGACCACCATGCTCTCGTCCGGTGTCGGAATATCGCGGGCAATGAAGGGATTGGACGTATCCACCAGCGGTACACGCTGAAAATTGATGTGAGCGCGTGAGAATTGCGGGGTAATATGGTGGATGTAGTCCGGCATACGACGCAGAATGGTGTCCACAATCGCCTCAGCGGAATAGCCGCGCTGGGCATTGTCACGGTGAATCTTCTGAATCCACTCCAGATTGACCACTGGCACCACCCCAACCAACAGGTCGACGTAATTAGCCACGTCAACATCATCGGTCTTCACACCACCATGCAGTCCTTCATAAAACAGTAAGTCCGTACCAGATGGCATATCCTGCCAAGGGGTGAACGTACCCGGCGCGCTACCGCGCAGTTCAGCCTCAGGCTCGTCGTGAACGTAGTAACGCATCTGCCCATGACCGGTCTCACCATACTCGCGGAACAGTCGCTCCAGCGCTTCAAAATCATTGCCTTCCGGGCCAAAATGGCTAATGGTTTTACCACCAGCCGCCGCCTTGGCGATGGCTTCGCGCATCTCGGTACGGTTGTAACGATGGAAGCTATCACCTTCGATAACAACCGGGTCAATTTTCAAACGCCTGAAAATGTCATGGAAGGCATGCTTGACAGTGGTGGTACCCGCCCCTGATGAACCAGTCACGGCAACGACGGGATGTTTCTTAGACATGAGAATGTAACCTCTTTAGTGAATAAAATCTGCAGCAGCCCGCTCTACGGACAAAGCACCCTTTTCGGCCAGTTTAGCAAAGGACGCTCGCTGGTCAACATAAAAGCCACCACAGAGGGCCTACGCAGTGGCCCGGCGATAGCGTCAATGATGACTAGAGACCGAGGTTACGCCAGATCGCTGTCGTCGCTTCAGCCTGATTCAGGGTATAAAAATGCAGGCTCGGTGCACCTTCCCGCAGCAGTAACTGGCACTGCCGGCTCAACAACTCAATTCCGAGCTGATACTGGGATTGCGGATCATTGGCGTAGGCTTCCATTCGGCGTCGCACATACTGAGGAATGTCCGCTCCGCACATGGCAGAAAAACGGGATATCTGCTCAAAATTAGTGATGGGCATGACGCCGACCACCACCGGCACGTCAACCCCCTGCCGTTGCAAATCATCGCGCAACTGCAGGTAGGCATCGGGATTGAAAAAATACTGGGTGATAATCGCATCCGCTCCAGCCTGCACCTTGCTCACCAGATGTGCCACATCATCACGAGCCGAAGTCGCCCGGGGATGAATCTCCGGATAGCCCGCCACATACACGTCAAAACCACCAAAATGACGGATAAATGCAACCAGATCTGCAGCATGCTGAAAGTGACCGGGATTTTCCATACCTTCCGGTAAATCACCGCGCAGGGCAACGATACGCCGTATGCCCTGCTTCTGGTAATCCCCGAGAATTTCCCGAATCCCGGCTTCCGTAGACCCGATGCACGACAGATGCGGCACCGCCTCCAGATCATAATCCTGACGGATCATGGCCACAGTGACAAAAGTACGCTCGCGGGTGGACCCGCCCGCCCCGAAGGTCACCGAAGCATACTCGGGACCCAGGGGAAGAAGCGCGGTTATCGCCTCCCGCAGACGTTCCTCACCCGCCGCATTTTTGGGGGGAAAGAACTCGACGGAATGTGCCATCAGTAGCGGTACGCATCCGCTTTGAAGGGGCCGTCAACAGGCACAGCAAGATACTTGGACTGTGCGTCAGTCAGACGGGTCAATACCCCCGCGAAGCCTTCCACCATATAGCGCGCCACTTCTTCATCCAGAGCCTTGGGCAGGACGGTAACGGTGACATGACGGGCCTTCTCCGCGGCAGGCAGATCGGCAAAACGCTCGCCGTACAGATGAATCTGCGCCAGCACCTGATCGGCGAAGGAACCGTCCATAATACGGCTGGGGTGCCCCGTAGCGTTACCCAGATTGACCAGACGCCCCTCCGACAGAAGGATCAGATAATCGTTGCTATCGGGATTAAAGGCCTTGTCCGCAGTCGCATCGCGATAGACCTTATGCACCTGTGCCTTCACTTCGTCCCAAGCCCAGGCTTTACGCATGAAGGCGGTATCGATCTCGTTGTCGAAGTGTCCAATATTGCAGACCACCGCACCCTTTTTGAGGGCCTTCAACATTCCGGCATCGCAGACATTGAAATTACCTGTCGCGGTAACCAGCAAATCGATCTGTCCGAGAAGATCACCGTCGACACAAGCATCCGTGCCGTCGTTAATGCCCTTCTTGTAGGCTGACACCACTTCGTAACCGTCCATACAGGCCTGCATGGCGCAGATGGGATCCACTTCGGTGACCCGTACAATCATCCCTTCCTGGCGCAGGGAAGCCGCCGAACCCTTACCCACATCGCCATAGCCCAGCACCAAGGCCTTCTTGCCGGAGAGCAGATGGTCGGTAGCCCGCTTGAGCGCGTCGCTGAGCGAATGGCGGCAACCATACTTGTTGTCGTTCTTGCTCTTGGTGACGGAGTCGTTGACGTTAATGGCAGGGATTTTCAGGCTGCCGTCGCGGGCCATTTCCATGAGGCGATGCACGCCAGTAGTAGTTTCTTCGGAGACGCCATGGATGCCAGCCAACAGTTCCGGATACTTTTCGTGCAGCAGACCGGTAAGATCGCCGCCATCGTCCAGCACCATGTTCGGGCGCCAGCCGTCAGGACCCTGGATAGTCTGCTCGACACACCACCAGTATTCTGCTTCCGTCTCACCTTTCCAGGCAAAAACGGGGATACCGGCTGCCGCGATAGCCGCCGCGGCCTGATCCTGGGTGGAGAAGATATTGCAGGAGGACCAACGCACTTCCGCACCGAGGGCCACCAAGGTCTCGATCAGAACGGCAGTCTGGATGGTCATGTGGATACAGCCCGCAATACGCGCACCTTTGAGGGGCTGCTGCGCCTGATATTTGCGGCGAATAGTCATAAGTGCTGGCATTTCGGTCTCGGCAATGCGGGTTTCTTTGCGTCCCCAGCCAGCAAGGGAGATATCAGCGACTTTGTAATCAGCAGAACTTTTGAGCACAGCATTCATGTAAGCGATTCCTTGAGCATGAAAGCGAGCGCGGTTTTACCTATGGGAAGTACGGATCGAGCCTGATCGTAACCCCGCCACCATTCCAGCGGGAATAGCATCCAGCCAGACCAGTGAAACGGAGCATAACGACTGCAGCGCCCCTCGACCCAATCTTCCAGCGGGGAGAACCCCCACCAAAACATGTTTACCGCAGTCCGGCAGCGTCACGCAAGATCGCCGCCTTGTCCGTGCGCTCCCAGGTAAACTCGGGTTCCTCGCGACCAAAATGACCGTAGGATGCGGTTTTACCATAGATCGGACGTAACAGGTCAAGCATCTGAATAATGCCCTTTGGACGCAGATCAAAATACTCCTGTACCATGGCAGCAATCCGGTCATCGTCAATCACGCCGGTACCAAAAGTGTCCACCATCAGACTCACTGGTTGCGAGACGCCGATAGCATAGGCCACCTGCACTTCACAACGACTGGCCAGACCGGCAGCCACGATGTTCTTGGCCACATAGCGTCCGGCATAGGAGGAGGAACGGTCGACCTTGGAAGGGTCTTTGCCGGAGAAGGCGCCGCCACCATGGCTGCCCTGACCGCCGTAGGTGTCCACGATAATTTTGCGGCCAGTCAGACCACAATCGCCCACCGGGCCGCCGATCACAAAACGGCCGGTAGGATTAATGAGATACTTGGTGTCTTTGTGCAGCATTGCAGGGGGCAGGACAGGCTTGATGATTTCTTCGCGCACGGCTTCGACCAGATCCGCATGGCTGATATCCGGGCGGTGCTGGGTAGAGAGCACCACTGCATCAATAGCTACCGGGTGACCGTCCACATAGCGCACGGTCACCTGGCTCTTGGCATCAGGACGCAGCCAAGGCAGGCGGCCATCTTTGCGCACCATCGCCTGTCGCTCAGTCAGGCGATGGGCAAAATAGATAGGCATCGGCATCAGCACATCCGTCTCGTCACAGGCAAAACCGAACATCAGGCCCTGATCGCCAGCGCCCTGATCGAGATCAAGACCAGCCCCCTCGTCCACACCCTGAGCGATATCAGGAGACTGCTTGTCCAAAGTCTGTATCACCGCGCAGGAAGCCCAGTCAAACCCCATATCCGAAGAATCATAGCCGATGCGGCGCACCGTTTGGCGGGCCACATCCGCATAATCCACCGTCGCCGTGGTGGTAATTTCACCCGCCAGCACAATCAGACCCGTGGTGATCAGCGTCTCGGCCGCCACCCGACCACGGGGATCCTGGGCCAGTATCGCATCAAGAATGGCATCGGAAATCTGATCCGCAATTTTATCGGGATGACCTTCAGAAACGGATTCAGAGGTGAAAAGATGACTTTTGGACATGCGCTACGTTCCTCGCTGGCTAGGCCGACCATGGTCGACAGGGACAGCGGGCACTATAGCAAAGGAAAGCAGCACAAGCGAAGTGAAACACGCTCACCGCAAAGGCAAAAATTGCTCAAGCGCGGCGGCGGATATACGGCTTTCAAGGATGTGCCGGGCTAACTATCGGGAAAGAAGATTTGTCGCTAGCGCCCCAAAAATAGGAAATACCACCTGTTACCTGCACCTCATTGAGGTTTGTACTGCTGGGCGTAGGGGTATTAAAAAGTAAGTGATCCTGCACACCCAGACGCAAACCAATCCGGTCATTCAACAGATACTGATATCCCACCCCGAAGACACCCATCAACGAGGTACCTCGCCCAAGCTGGTTATTAAACAGATTGCTGGATGCCCCCAAACCCAGCGAGAGGTAGGGAGTATTAGGACTGTCAAAAGCGTAAAGATTACCCAGGACCGCACCACTATATTGATTGGCAGCCCCAGCATGCGCGGGGCTCTGTAACTGGGCAAAGGCTGCTGCCACCTGCGCTTCAACCCCCACATGAGCATCTACACGATGCCCCAGGCGCAGACCAACCACGCCAGCATTACCTCCGTCACCCAGTCCGCTGGATGTATCAAATAAGATGCTTCCGCCAAAGAGGTTGATGTAGGTCTCATCATGCGCAGACCGGCCCGCCGCCCAAGCCGGAGCGGCGAGGACAAGCCCGGAGCACATCAGTAACACGCGCAACCCCCACTTCATGACCTCATGCACCTCGTGCACCTCGTGTATAGCAGCACTGCGAACCAAAATCTGCTACAATCATAACCTGATTTAGATAAATATACCACATCCCTTACCAATTTTCGACAAAAAACCAACAAGGAGTTTTCATGTCCACTCTCGTCTGCGGTTCTCTGGCCTTTGATACCATCATGGTTTTTCAGGACCGCTTCAAGGCGCACATTCTGCCCGATCAGGTACACATGCTGAACGTGTCCTTTACCGTCCCGGAAATGCGGCGCGACTTTGGCGGCTGTGCCGGGAACATCGCGTACAACCTAAAATTGTTAGGTGGCAACCCGCTGATTGTCGGCACTGCAGGCCAGGATTTCACGCCCTACCTCGATCACCTGAAAGCACTGGAGTTAGACACCAGCCTGCTGCGCATTCTCCCAGACCGTTACACCGCGCAAGCCTTTATCACTACGGATTTGGACGATAATCAGATCACCGCTTTTCATCCCGGTGCCATGTTTCAGGCTCAGGAAAACCATCTGGCTGGTCGCATTCCGGAGGGTGTACGTTGGGCTATCGTCTCCCCGGACGGTCTCAGCGCCATGGTGCAGCATTTAACAGACCTCACCGAGGCGAACATCCCTACCCTGTTCGATCCCGGCCAGGGTTTGCCCCTCTTTGATACCGAAACCCTGACACGCCTGATTGATCGAGCCGATTACCTCACCGTCAATGATTATGAATGCCAGATGGTGCAGGCACGCTCCGGCCTCAGCGTCGATGAACTCTGCCAGCGCCTGAAAGCCCTGATTGTCACCCGCGGCGAGCATGGCTCGGTGATTTATCATGATGGCGAGGAAACGATCATTCCGGCCGCCAAACCCAAAGCCGTTTTGGATCCCACCGGCTGCGGTGACGCCTATCGCGCCGGACTGCTATATGGTCTGGAACACGACCTCGGCTGGGAAACGATCGGCAAGGTCGCCTCGTTGATGGGCGCCTACAAGATTGAAAGTGCAGGCACCCAGAATCACCGTTTTACCTGGCCGGAATTCCAGGCGCGCTATCATGAAAACTTTGGCGAGAATATCAGCTAGATTTCGAGCCACTCAGGAAGCGATGGGCTTATCTTCGGCATCCCAGACATTGATGCCACCACCAAGATTGTAAACTTCGGTGAAGCCCATCTCCTGCAAGGTCACCGCAGCCAGAGCAGAACGTGTTCCGCTATCGCAATAAAGCACGACGACCCGATCACGGGCCAAGGCCAACTCCGGATGGCAATGACTATAATCCGGATCAGCCAACGCCTCCAGATATCCGCGCGGTACATGGATAGCATCGGGTAAGTGCCCCTCCACGAAGGCGCTGGACTCCCGGACATCCACCACCAGTACATCATCGCGGCTGCGCAGCCAGTCCTCCAGCGTGTCGCAGTCTATCTCGCGAATTTGACTGCGGGCACTGCGTATAAAATCTGCAAGTGATTTACCCATCAGGGACACATCACCTGAGCGAGATGCTTAGTGAGCTCGTCAACCCCAGCACTGGTATAATCCTTGTTCAAAGTGCCTGAAACCATTGCGCTAGTAGGTGCGTCCAGTTTTTCGCGCAGCAAACCCAGAATATGCGGAGAAGCGACAAGTACCAAGTGTTGGAACGCATTCTGCTTACGTGCCGCCCCTAAATAGGTCGCCAATTCACTGACGAAACACAGCATTTCCGTCTCCTTAGGACTGGTTTGCCACTCAATGCCAGGTCGTGCCCCGGCGGCGAAACTCTGCTGAACGCGCCCCCCCGCATCTGTCACCAGATCGTCCTGATGTTTGCGGCTGTCGGGATGGGTCCAATCCTGCAAGAGATACAGCCCTGTATCGCAACCCTCATTTCTGAAGAGGCGCGCTTCCGCAGCATTACTCACCAACACCCAAGTTACGGTAGCCATCATGTTTTTTCCTCCATCGATTAGTCCCTCGCTAAGTAGATGGATACGGTAACGACAAAAAACAAGCAATAACCCCCTCTTTCCTTCGGCCATAACATCATCCTATGATGAGATTGCCTGCCACCCGCCTTTTGAGGAGTCCCACCATGCCCTCCCAACGCCCCAGAAAAACCGCGTGCTCACTACCCCCTTTGGGCATGGATGCCTCCAGCCTGTGCATGGACACGCGTCATTATCTACTGCGCAC
>JAKAVW010000125.1 GCA_021827445.1 Pseudomonadota bacterium | reverse complement strand
TAGATCGGTGCGTATTTAATGAAGTCCAGCCGCCTTTCCAGTTCTTGCTTTACCGCCTTGCGCTGTTCGGGATTCATCCCGTCCCATTTGTTGACTACCACTACAATGGGACGCCCCAGCTCGACCGCCACACCTACCAGGTGGGCGTCCTGCTCGGCAATACCCAAACGTGCATCGAGCACCAGCAGGACCACATCCGCTTCACGCAGAGCACTCAGCGTCTTCAACACGCTGAGCTTTTCGAGCCCCTCGCCCACCCGGGCACGGCGCCGCATACCCGCGGTATCAATCATGACGTAGGGTTTGCCCTGGCGCTCGTAAGGAATGCGGATACTATCCCGGGTGGTTCCAGGCTCGTCAAAAACGAGGACGCGCTTTTCACCCAGCATCGCGTTGACCAGTGTCGATTTGCCCACATTGGGCCGACCGAGCATGGCTATACGCGGCCCCTTCCCCGCCACTGCGGCGGCCTCATCCTCAGCGGTGGGCAAGTCCGAAAAAATCGCCTCCAGCAGCGGTTCAACACCGTGCCCATGGGCTGCAGAGATGGTGTAGGGCATGCCCAGACCAAGACGATGGAATTCAGGCAGTTCGCTCACAGCACCTTTCGCATCCATTTTATTAACGACCAGATAGATGGGCTTACCACCGCGGCGCAGCTCCTCGGCGATTTCTGCATCCTGGGCAGAAAGCCCTTCTTTGGCATCTACCAGAAAGCAAATAGCATCGGCCTCAGTGATAGCGAGGCGAGTCTGCACAGCCATAGCCGCTACCAAGCCCTCCCGTTCTTCCGGCTCAAAACCGCCGGTATCCACCACCAGATACTGGCGCCCTTCAAACTGCGCAGTACCATAATGGCGATCCCGGGTGAGCCCCGGGAAATCCGCCACCAACGCCTCACGGGTGCGCGTCAGACGATTAAAAAAGGTGGATTTACCCACATTGGGGCGCCCTACCAGGGCGATAACTGCAATCATGAATGGAACCTTAGCGTTTTGCCAGCTTGATCCGATACAAGGTACCCGCATCACTGAGGGCAAGAATCTGGCCATTTCCCAGACAGGCAGGCGTACTCTGAATGCCACTGTCGGACAGCCGCGTCTGACCGATCCGGTGCCCCGTCTGCGGATCAATGACATAGAGATATCCCGCATTATCCGTCGCCAGCAAGTCACCGCCACACAGACCAAAACCGGTCATGTAGTGCCCGCTCAAGCGGTCATTACGCCACAGCACATTGCCAGAGCTGGGGTCTACAGAGGATATCCGCCCATCGGCATCTACGACAAAGAGATGGCCAACGTCCAGTACGGGTGTCTGATAGACGGACATCGGCACACTCCAGTTCTGGGTGCCACTTGGTAACCCGTAAGCCGCCAGATTTCCCTGGTAGGCTGCAGTAATCACCTGATCTTTATCAATTATCGGGCTCGCGGCCACATCCACCATGCGCGCCAATTCATTGCTGCCATGGGGTAAGGCAACCTGGGTCCGCCAGAGTTCTGCACCGGACGACAAGCTGAGCGCCACCACCGTACCATCGGCGAAACCCGCATATACCACCCCGTCATGCACCGTAGGCGTCGCCACCGCACGCAGGATGAGGGACGGCTCATTCATGGAGAACGTCCATTGCACCTTGCCATCTTTAGGGTCAAGTGCCCAAAGATGACCATCTACCGTCTGCACCAGCAAATGTCCATCGGCGGCAACTACCGGTGTGAGCACCTCAGAACTCAGTTGTACAGCCCAGAGCTTGTGTCCGTCTTTAGCAGTAAACGCATAGACTTTTCCCGCATCGGTACCGGCATAAACCATGCCATCTGCCAGCGTGGGGCCACGCGCTGTTCTGCCATCCAGGCTGCGCATCCACATCTGGTGACCGCTATCCGTCATGCTGACCAGATGGCCAGAAGCATCGGCGACTACAACCTGCTCTTTGTCATGCGCAATCAGCGTTCCCTGATATGGATTAACTTGCCAAACGCCGTACAGACGGGATTGCCATTCCGTAGAGAAGGATACCTTATCCTGCCCCTTAGCGAGGGGTGGGGGTGCCTTGGGGGTTGGGGTGGAATGGAACCAGGACATGATGCCACAGCCGTTCAGCAGGATCGCCAAGGAACCCAACACCATCAGACGCCAGGAGGACGAGAGAGAAATTCGCAAGGTCATGGCGCCACTCCGATATTAGCCATCTTCATCTGCAGGTAGCTGCGGTAAGGATCAGCGGCTGGAAGCGCGGCAATAGCCGACTGATAAGCCTGCATAGCTTTACCGTCCTGATGGAGTGCCACATAGGCGTCCCCCTGGATTTCATCCTGCAGGGTAGCGAAGGCCACATCCTGCGCTTTCAGTAAATCCAGTGCCTTTTGTGCCTGCTTCTGCTCCAGATAAAGCCGGGCCAGATCGAGTTTCGCCATACTCTTCAGGCCCCTTGGGGCACTTCCGGTTTGGATGACGGTATTCAGCTCTGTTTCCGCCGCCGGGATCTGGTCGCTTTCACTATCCATACGCGCCAGAAAAAGGCGGGCGAAAGTGGCGTAGGGCGTGTGCCCATATTGATGCACCAGGGTATCCGCACTGGCGCGTGCTGTACTGGTCTGCCCGGCGACGAGGGTATCTACCAGTTCATTGTAAAGGATGGCAGCACGCTGCACTTGATGGTGCTGATATTTTTCGTAGCCAAAAAAACCCGTTGCCGCAAGCAGTATAACAATAGTGCCCGCGATGAGGGAGATGCGATGGCGATAAAGGAGTTCGGAGAGTTCTGGACCGGTCACGATAAGGCTCTGACTGTAGCAAAATTGCGCACAGTATGGGGTGCAGGCTGCGGGAAATCAACGCCAAGGCAGTGCAGACCCTCGTGCAAGGCATCAAGATTACCCTGCCAGCGGCCCTCCCCTGCCTGTTCCTTAAGGATCAGCGCCTCGCCAGCAAGTTGTCCCGCGCCGATAATGGCCTGGAATCTGGCGTGGGAACGTTCCGCCTGCTTCATGATGTTCTTGAAAGTAGCGGGGCCACCAGCCACGACGGAAATGCCCCGGTCACGCAACTTCTCGGCAATTTGCCAGGTGCGAGCCACCCCAGCATTCTCCAAAGCGCCGAGGAAAAGCAGGGGGATCGGCGCTTCCACCGCCCTCCCCTGCAGCGACTGTAAAGCGAGCAATCTTTCGAGCCCCACTGCAAACCCGATCGCCGGCGTCTCAGCACCACCCAACTGCGCGACCAAACCGTCATAACGACCACCGGCCAGTACCGTGCCCTGCGCGCCAAGCGCGTCCGTCACCCATTCGAAGACCGTGCGGCTATAGTAATCCAGGCCGCGTACGAGGCTATGATCGACCTGGTAAGAGATGTCGAGCGCTGTCAGCAGTGACTGCAACACGGCAAAATGGGCTGCAGAGTCTTCGTCCAAATGGTCCGCCAGATGCGGGGCCGCGTGTGCGATGTCCTGACAAGTGGGTACTTTACAGTCAAGCACGCGGAGCGGGTTGCGCTCCATACGCTCCTGGCAGTCGGCACAGAGCTTCGCACGTCTTGGACGCAGATAGGCCAAAAGCAAGGCCCTGTAGTTGGCGCGCGCAGCCGGGCTCCCCAGAGAATTGATCTGCAACGAAGCGGTAACGCCAGCCGTCCGCAAAATCCGCGCCGATAGAGCGATAACCTCCGCATCGGTACTCGCCGCCGGCAGCCCGAAGACCTCCACACCCAGTTGGTGAAATTGCCGGTAACGTCCTTTCTGCGGGCGTTCATGACGAAACATCGGCCCCATATAATAATAACGCGGAGTCTGGCCGCGCATGCTCTGCGCCTGAATAGCGGCACGCACGCATCCCGCCGTCCCCTCCGGCCGCAGGGTGAGGCTATCCCCATTGCGATCCGCAAAGGTGTACATCTCTTTCTGGACGATATCAGTCACATCGCCAATAGCGCGGGCAAACAGTTCCGTCGATTCAAGAAGAGGCAAACGCAACTCACCATAGCCGTAGAGCGCCAGCAACGTCCGCAGGTCACTTTCCAGTGCCTGCCAACCCGCGCTCGCTTCCGGAAAAATATCGTTCATACCACGTACGGCCTGCAACGCTTTACCAGCCATGCATATTCCCGGTGTGCAGCGCTGGAAGAGGCTCAGGCGTCATGCCGCGCTGCCTGTCGCTCGGCGATTTCCGCCCGAATCCGCTTTTCCAGTACATCGACAATATCGATATTCTCCACTCGCTCGACCTGCTTGCCGCGATAGTAGAGAATGCTGCGTTTATCCCCACCCGCCAAGCCGATATCCGCCTCCTTCGCTTCGCCAATACCATTCACCACGCAGCCGATCACCGAAACATCCATGGGTTCGAGGATATCTTCCAGACGCGCCTCCAAGGCATTGATGGTGGTAATTACATCAAACTCCTGGCGGGAACAGGACGGACAGGCGATTAGATTAATCCCCTTCTGACGCAAGTGCAGGCTTTTCAAGATATCGAAGCCGACACGAATTTCCTCGACAGGATCCGCTGCGAGGGAAATCCGGATGGTATCGCCGATACCATCCCGCAGGAGCAGGCCAAGCCCGATGGCGGATTTGACGGTGCCCGAACGCAGACCGCCGGCTTCGGTGATACCCAGGTGCAACGGATAATCCACCTTTTCCGAGAGCAGCCGATAAGCGCCCACGGCGAGAAAAACATCGGAGGCCTTGACGCTGATCTTCACGTCGTGAAAATTCAACTCGTCGAGAATACTCACGTGGCGCAAGGCGGACTCCACCAGTGCTTCCGGCGTCGGCTCCCCGTATTTCTCCTGGATATCCTTTTCCAGCGACCCGGCGTTGACACCGATACGGATGGGGATGCCCTTGTCCTTGGCCATTTCCACCACTAGCCGTGTTTTATCGAGGGAACCAATATTTCCGGGGTTGATGCGCAGGCCATCGACACCATCCGTCATCACCTGCAAAGCAATGCGGTGGTCGAAGTGGATGTCGGCAACCAGGGGTGTTTCCACCTGCGCACGGATCGCTTTGAAGGCTTCGGCGGCGTCCATGCTGGGTACGGATACCCGGACGATATCGGCACCGACCGCTTCCAGGCGCCGAATCTGCGCGACCGTGGCAAACACATCCCGAGTCTCCGTATTGGTCATACTTTGTACGCTGATCGGCGCATCACCGCCAATGGCTACCTTACCGACGTGAATTTGCCGGGTCTTACGACGCTTGATAGGAGATTCATGGTGCATGGGAAACCTCGCTGGAAACGGCTGCGGTGCTGGATACCGCAACAGGGGATGAAAACACACTGGCTACCGGTAGTGCGAAGGACGGTGCCTGACTGTGGGTGGCGGCCATAACACGAACACCACTGACAGGGGTGCTCGTGACCGATGCGGTACCAACCTGCAATCTGGCCACACCTAGAGCGTTGGCTGGCAGTGGTACTGGCTTACCGTTATAATTGATGGCGACAGCACTGGCCTTTCCTACCAGGATGTGATACGGCGGAGTGCCGGAATCGACGCGTAAAATATCGCCGCGACGTCCCAGGACAGCGAGTAGGGTTTTGCCGGAAGTGTCTTTGACCTGCACCCAACAGTCCGCGCTGAACTGAAATGCCAGCCCGTGATCAGCCGCTATGGCCGCAAATTGGGTTACTGCAACCGGTGCAGCGGATTGACCGACCGCCACCGCCGCGGCCTGAGTCACGGCGCTCCGCGCCAGAACGACCGGTGACACGCCGGGCGCGGCAGTGACCACCGGCGCAGAAACTGGCGGATGCTGAACCACCGTCGGCGAAGCCACCATGGCAGGCAAGTGCTGTGCCTGCTGCTGACTCCAGAACCACCAGGCCACCACAATAACGGCGATCACAATCAATACGGAGATAATCAGCGTGCGTCGACTGTAATCCAGCAGCGGACCTTCAGCAGCGGGCAGTACGTTTCCTGACGGGTGCAGCCCTGACCCCTCATTGGAAGCATCGTACGTCTTCAGAAGAGGTTCCGGATTCAAGTCCAGCAACCGCGCATAATTCTTCAGAAAACCGCGCGCGAAAGCCGCGCCGGGCAACACGGCATAATCACCGTCCTCCAAACCCTTCACCTGTACCTCGGTGATATGCAATCGCCCGGCAACTTCGTGAAGGCTCCAGCCACGAGCTTCCCGCGCTGTCCGCAAATCCTGAGAAATCTCGATTTCTGTTACCGGATCCATGGCTCTGCCGCCTCAACCATCTTGCAACAACAACTGCTGCGCCTGCTTGCCCGCCGCAGAATAGGGCGAAGCAGTCACGCAACGCCGCCAGAGAGACTGCGCCTGTGTCGTTCGCCCCTGTTGAGCGGCGATCTGCCCCGCCAGCAAGAGTGCACCGGCGTTATCGGGTTCCTGCGCCAAGACCACCTGCAACTGAGCGAAGGCAGCATCTGCTTTACCGTCCTTAAAATCCAACTCGGCAAGCATTTGCAGGGCGGGCGGATAGTTGGGCACCAGATAGAGTGCCCGGTTCAGAGCATTGCGCGCTGCCGGCAGTTCCTTGAGCCCCACGTAGGCTTGCGCAAGGTTGGTCCAGGCGAACTGCGGTGTACTATACAAAGGATCGGCCGTCGCCCGCTTTAATTCGACAACCGCTTCTGCATAGCTACCGGAGTTGACGAGAAAAGCGCCATAGTTATTGAGATACTCGGGATTTTTTGCATCCATGGAGAGTGCCCGGCGAAAGGCACTGCGTGCCAATTCATTCTGCTGCAACTGCTCATACGCCAGACCCATGACATTATATGCGTCAGCGTAATTATTGTTATCGGCGATCGCCAACTGCAATTCACGAATCGCCTGCCGAGGATGACCATCCTGCAAATAAGCGCTACCGAGAGAGGTATAGATGCCTGCCTTAGCCTTACCGGTGTTGGCAGGTGCTGGCTTAAAACCTGAAGAGGAGGCGCTGGTCTTGTGTTCATGAGCGATAAACGCGGCCATTTGCTGGTCAGGTGTTAGCGCTGGCTCTTTGCCACCAAAGAGCCCACACCCACTCAGTAGAAGCACGCCGATGCCCAAGCCCAAAAGTTTTTTCATAAACGCACCGCCAGAGGAATACTACGTCGACCATCACGTACCTGCCCGGCTAACTGACCGCAGGCAGCAGCAATATCATCACCACGCGGCCGACGCGTAACCGTCATCACATCACCGCGCAGGATAATATCGCGGAAAGCATCGATGCGCACCTGTGGTGACCTTTTATAATCTGAATCGGGAAAGGGATTAAATGGGATTAAATTTACCATGGCAGGGATATCTCGCAGTAAGCGGAGAAGTTCCCGGGCATGGGTATCGGCATCGTTGACACCATCCAGCATCACATATTCAAAGGTGATGCGGCGTCGGGGCGGCAGGGGGTAACGGCGGCAGGCAGCGAGCAATTCCGCCAGCGGGTAGTGGCGGTTTACCGGTACAAGAATATCGCGGATATCATCGCGGCTGGCATGCAAGCTGATGGCAAGATTAACCGGACTTTCGCTCCCCAGTCGATCCATGCCGGGCACCACACCTGCCGTGCTGACGGTAATGCGCCGCGCGCCAAAGCCGTAGGCATAATCGTCGCGCAACAAATCCAGCGCCGGCAATACTTGGCGCAAATTGAGCAGCGGTTCACCCATACCCATGAAGACGATATTGGTGATCGCGTCCAAGCCCAAAAAACGGCGCGCCACCCGCACCTGAGAGATGATTTCATGGGTTTCGAGGTTGCGACTGAGCCCCTGCGCGCCGGTAGCACAGAAACTGCAGGCCAGAGAACAGCCTACCTGCGAGGAGACGCACAGCGTGCCGCGATCCTCTTCAGGAATAAAAACTGTTTCTATAGCATTCCCGTCAGCCAACCCGAATAGCCATTTACGTGTGCGATCTGCCGCCAGTTGGTCAGCGATAATTTCCGGCTCGTCGATGCGGGTTTGGGCGGCAAGGCGCATACGCAGGGCTTTACTGATGTTGGTCATGGCCGAGAAGTCCGTCACCTGACGGGTATGCAGCCACTGAAGAATCTGGTTGGCACGAAAGGGTGACTCTCCCCAGGCACGCAACAACTCAGCGAGGGACTGGCGATCCAGTCCCAGCAGGTGTGGCCGTTCGGCCTTGGTAACTACAGAAGAATCGCCTATCATTCAGCGCGAAAAAATCTCCCGTTGACCAAAAAAGTAGCTGATTTCCCATGCTGCGGTCTCAGCACTGTCGGAACCATGTACGGCATTGGCATCAATGCTGTCGGCAAAGTCTGCACGAATCGTCCCTGCAGCGGCATCTTTGGGGTTGGTAGCGCCCATCAGATCACGATTTTTGGCGATGGCCCCCTCGCCTTCCAGCACCGTAACCACTACCGGACCACTGCTCATGAAGTCGCACAACTCCCCATAAAAAGGCCGGGCCTGG
>JAKAVW010000124.1 GCA_021827445.1 Pseudomonadota bacterium | reverse complement strand
ATATGCCAAAAACCGAGTGACGTCAATTTACCCGCCTGTCGAAGTACTCTTGCGCGGATGTTCTGTACCGCGATCATACTCTTTGCGGCGCATCTGCTTTTCGCCAATAATGATGACGACCACACGCTCAGGAATCGCCACCATGCATCCCTTTCTCAGTCTCCCCTGGATGGAAGACTATGCCGCCCACTGCAGCAAGGATGCAGAACTCGTGCAGTCACTGAAGGGCTTTACCGCCCTCATTGAATATGGCTGGCTGGATGTGCCGAATCCCAGCGTCTATCTGCACATGCGCGACGGCCTGCCGCAAGGCATCATGGACAGCCCCGCACAGAAGGTAAACATGCGGGTGTATGCCCGCACCGACATCTGGCAACGCATCTACCACCGGGATATCAGCGCCAAAAAAGCCCTGCTTATCCACGAGCTGAAATTCAAAGGGTCCATGCTCACCCTCCTCAAATACATGGACCCCATCAACGCGACGTTCCGCCGCATGGGCGATGTTCCCGCTACTTTTGCCCTCAATGCGAGGGCACGAGGATCGGAATAGGGATTGCTGGTGATCTGGCAGGCAATCCAGTCGCCACGGCCGGCATCGGCCAACACCAATGCGGGCCGATATTTGTTCCGTGACAAATCCGAGAATGGAAACGGCAACACTACGACCGTTTGTAGCATGGTCCAGCCCTCGCAATCCTCTTCCATTCAAGAATACGCCATCATTCCAGGCATCAAGGTGCGGCGGGTCGCTGAAAATACAGCATCACTCCCAAGTTACCACCATGATTCTCGAAGGTCGTGAAGAAATTGGCGATGCCGGCCTTCTGGAGCAGGGCGCAGAGCACATTGAGATCATAGGTGTACATCTGCATGCGAGGCGCCGAGAACTTGCGGCCTTTACTGAGATTGAGCAGGTTGCCACCGCCGGGTACATGCCGGTCCAACCAGGTATGCAACTTCCGGTATTCAAAATCCTGACCGTACTTGAAGTGGATCACCCCGATGCCGCCGGGAGCCAGTCGCGTCAGCAATTGTGCAAAAATGCGCTCGCCCCGCTGCACCGGAATATGCTGAAACACGATAAACGAATGGATGAAGTCGTAGGTGCCATCCAATAACGACAGCGCATCGTCGGATTTGAGCAGCCGCACATTCTGGACGGACTGCGCCGCACAGTTCTTGCGGGCCTCTTCCAGCATCGCGTCGGAAACGTCCACACCCGTCGCCTCTTCAGCGATGCGGGCCAGTGGAATGAGCAGTCTGCCCACTCCGCAGCCAAAGTACAGCGCCCGTTTTAGCGTAAACTCCGCATCCAGGTGCTGCCGCACAGTGGAGAGCACAGCCTCCATATGGGCCACGCCCGATGCAAAGAACTCGTGCCTACGCTCGGCGGAGAGATTTTCCTGACGATACTTGTCATGGGTAATCACCCCGTAATAGGGGTCCTGCCTGCCGAATTGCTCCCAGTTTTTATCGGTTTCGTTGCCCAAGATGCCTCGGTAGATCCATGCTGTCGTGCAATACCCGCAACACATCCATGAGCGAGTCACCGGCCACACGAAAAACCAGAAAGTGCCGACCCTTGCGGCCGCCACGCGCGATGTGGAGGACATGAATGTCCGGAGCAATATCCTCTCGTTGTTTAGCACCAGGGACATCCGGACCATCCTGCAGGAATTCCAATGCCAAGCTCAGTGTTTCGGCATAGATCCTCGCTTGTCGCTCCCCAAACTGCTCGCTAGTCCAAGCAAGGATATCCACGATATCCACTTCCGCCTGCCTTGCGATGCGCAGCGTCCAATTGGTCATTGATGATCTTGCAGTGCCTGGTTGGTCAAGGTGCTGATGTGCGCGCGCAAATCAGCGGTCGAATCCATGGCGGTGTAACGGCCGGCCGCGATGTCTTCAATACCAAGCACCACGGCTTCACGCAATACTTTCAGGCGCACCGCATCATCGTGCTCACGTTGCTCGACCAGACGCAAGCCCTCGCGCAGAACTTCGCTGGCGTTTTGGTAACGCCCCGAATTAACCAGTTGCTCGACAAAAGTTGTTTGGTGAGGAGTAAGTACAACATTTCGCGTAGGCATAATACTATCCTTCTTTGAGAATGAATTGGCGTATTATGCCATATTTGGATTGCATGCCGCAAAGACCGCATCCTGATCGCGCAAATCCAGTTTACCGCGCAGAGGCGTGCAGGGCGTAGCCGCCTGCACGTACTGGCCGACAAAGCCGTTCGCCCCGGTCGGCAGACAGGTCATACGTTACCCCGCCACTCGCCGCAAGTCGGCCTCGGCCATCATCCGCACCAGTTCATCAAAAATTCACCTCACGCTTCCAGCCCAGCTTCTGGTTGGCCTTGCCGGGATTACCGATGAGGATGTCCACCTCGGCGGGACGGTAGAAGGCGGGATTGACGCGGACGATGACCTTGCCGCTACGGCGGTCGATGCCCTGGGTCTTTTCGTCTTTACCCTGCCATTCCAGGTCGAAGCCGACAAGGGCGGTGGCCTTCTCGACAAAGGTGCGCACCGTCCAGGTCTTGCCGGTGGCGATGACGTAATCATCATCGGCTGATCCCAGGAGGTGGCCACAAAGCTCTGGGCACCCAGGTTATAGACTTCCGTCGCCTGGGACTTTATTCCAGTGGTTTCTCCCAGTCGTTGAGTAAATCCTGAAGGTCACAAGCGGTTCATGAACTCGGTGAACTGCTGAAAGTGCTGCTCCCAGGTAGGGGGAGAAAAATGCCGCAGGCGCTCCAGTTGCCCCTGGCGCATGGGGCTATCGAGGAGACTATAGTCGCTCAAAGCGGCAAGCCAGGCCGAAGCATCCGAGGTTTCGATATAATCGGGCACATCTCCGGCGATCTCCCGGAAAACGGGCAGCGGGCTAGCAATGACGGGAATCCCTGCCGCCAACGCCTCCACCAGCGGCAGGCCATAACCCTCCTCGTGGGAAGGGAACAATAAAGCGCGCGCGTTCTGTAGGTAAGCCCAGAGACAGTCATCCCCGCAATGGTGCAATACCAGCACCGAATCCTTCAGGATCGCGTCTTCACGCAACTGGTCCTGAATATCCCTGCACATCCATCCTACCTGGCCAACCACCACCAGCAACGGAACATCAGCCCGGCGGCTTTTCCACTCCTTCCACAGATCCAGGACAAAGCGATGGTTCTTGCGCGGTTCAATGGTACCCACCATAAGGAAATAAGGCGCTGGCAACGGCGCATGGCTTGCAGGGGGTGGAGCGCGTCGAAGATTGTTGGCACCCAGAGGAATCACCGAGATGGGCGGCAGAGTAACGCCCCATTGCTGGGCGTAATGTCGCAAAACGCGCGCTGTATGTTGAGAATTGCTGACGACACCCGCCGCATGACGCAGAATCACCCGCACGCGCGCAGCATGCCGATCATCCTCTCCTGGACGACAGAACTGGGGGTGGGTGAGGGGAATCAGGTCATGGGCCATCACCAGCAAGCGGATTCGTTTGCGTGCCATCCATGCACCGTAGCCGCGATGGTCCAGGCCGCTGTGCCCCATATTCAATACCCAACTTCCGTTAGGCACGGAACGCAAGGGCAGCCTCGTCAACCAGGCCATGGTCGTCCCCAAGCTGGGATGCGGCTTGCCATCTCGCCAAGCCAGGAGCCAGGCGAAAAGGGCAAATGACGCGGCGGGCGATAACGCCACGGCGATGGCGCCATGTTGCATCAGGGCCTGGGCACGATGGTGAAAAAAAGCGATGTAAGCCAGACAGACGCGATCCACCCCAGTGGGCATTCGCTCTTTACGCGCCCGCCCTATCAGGCGCGTGACATCAATCAACAAGGAGCGATCACCCAGATTCATATGGCGCGAACATTCAAGGGAGTACTCCTGTGCTGGTCAGACCGTGGGTGGGATAGACGATCTGCACAACCATTTCGTAAACGCAGATGGTTTCTAAGACTTAAATTCCGTCGGTTGCGATGACACAATCTTCGAGATAAATTTCTGGGCCCTCAAAAAACAGTCTGCCATCGATGTAATTTGGTTTCACATAGATTAATCCGCAAGACGGAAAACCAGACCTCGCAAGATCAAGACATTTTTCATATATAAATTTATTTATCTCGAATAATTCAGGAATTATTTTTTTATCGGCAACCGGATGATAAGAATGAATAATAACACATTCAATTGTAGAGACTTGCGAAAATGTATGCTCAACCTTAGACCAGAATTCAATGTCTTCATATCCATATCCATAAATTGCCTCATTGAATCTTGCCACTGAAAATATTTTTCGGGAGACAAGAAACCAAGAATTACCTTGCGAAAATGGGTTTTCTTCATTTTCAATGATACGCAATGAATCGTGTATGCTCTCATTCTCTGATCTTTGCCAATAAACCTTTGGGATTGCAAATTCTATTGTTTGATCGAGCAATAGATGATCCGAAGTGAAAACTGTATCTGAGTCACAGAAAAACAAGTATTCATACTTGTTTTTCATTGCGTACATTATGGCTGCATTTCTCAACTTTGAAAAATTAAACTGCCGACCAAAGTTCACGTCCAACTCCCACGGATCAACTGAAATTGTTTTATCGAAAAAATAACGATCTAAGCTGTGCGCCTTTAATATATCTGGGGAATCATCGTCTGTGACAAGTAATACATCATGATTGATGGCGATGCCCAAATCAAACTGCTTTTTAAGAGAAACACTGAGGCGATCAAAAACTGATGACGTGGCGAAATAAGCTAAACAAATCGATTTTTCAAAGGTGCGTATATCAATAGCCTCTACGCGGATATCTGTTTCAGCGTCGACAAATAATCGAATTTCCAAATCCTTGCAATCTATTTCAAGATCGAACCAATAGGTATGCTCCCAGCATTCGACCGATTTTTCCTGCAGAGGTTGAGTATTTAGAATTTTTGCACCCTGATCTGAACAAATTTCCAGGCGCTCACAGCCAGACCAATGCCTGGCATCCCCTGAAATAAGCACACGATAGCGCCCTGGCTCAAATCGCTCATACGGTCCATAAAGTAAATATCCGGTTTTGCCCGTCGTGCGCATGGCTTTGCCCTGGCGTTCACCCACTTGGGTGTGCAGGCGCGAATCGGCACCCCAGTAGCGGCGTACACCGTCTGGTCGCCAGGTTTTGTACGATGGCGTTTTTTCCAGAATGGCCCCCAGCACCTGGCGGGCGCTGTCTTGCCAGGTCTGGTGCGGCATGGCATCGCTGCGCGCGTATTGGCCTTTCTCAAAAAGCGGCAGCCATTCCTGAACGGCTTTGCCAATTACTTGCGGGTCGCGGCTGTCTGCAAAATAATGCGCGTGGCCGTCAGTGACTTCGCGGAATACGGGAATATCGCGCACCAGCAGCGGCACACCGTGGCGGGCGGCTTCGATGAGTGGCAGGCCGAAGCCTTCATCAAAACTAGCGGCAATCAGGCAGGTGGCGTGAGCGTACACCTGCTCCAGATATTCGTCGCTGATGCCCTCTAACCAGAACAGGCGTTCACCTAGCTCCACGTGATTGCGCAGCGCTTGAACGGTCTGCGGAATGTCGCGGCGTTGGTCGTCTGGCAGCGGCTTCCAGCCTTCTTTGCCGACAATGACCAGATTCACATCGACGCCTTGCGCCCAGAGCGCATCGAATGCGTGCAGGGTTTGCAGATAGCCCTTGCGCGGCTCGATGGTGCCCACCATGAGGAAAGTGGGGCGCGAGTTAAGGGCAGCCAGGATTCCCGGGGCATTGGCTGGCGTGCCACGCGAAGGAGCACTGTTATCTACATCCGCACCTAGATGAAACCAACTCAGCTTGTAGGGACGTTTCCGCTTTTCTCCAAAGGTTTGAAGCCAGTCAAAGAGTTCATCGGCTACGGCGCGAGAAATACACAACGCTCCGTCAAAATGCGTAATCATCGATAACCACTGATGGTGCAAATCCCGTGTACCTTCTGGGGGAAAGACCTCAGGCATCGTGACAGGCAGCAAATCGTATACGACAAAATATACTCCCACGCCACGTCGATGCCAGGCTTGCAATATAGACTCCTGCGCCTGCACAACATTAGGTTGCAAATCAAGTCCTAAAAATACATCACCCTGCCAAGCCTGCACTGGTGCATCCTCGGCCCAGTCGTCGAGAATGCCCAAGAACCGGCTTAGGAATTTACGTGCATAGCGATAGCCAGGCTGATCGGTTGTGGCGTAAACCGCCTCCACACTCCAGCCCATTGGTGGTGCAAGGACAATTTCTCGCAACAGCGCACGAGTAACTCGTTGAATGCCTGTACCAAGATCAACTTGAATAAGTTCAGAAACATCGAGCAGTAATTGCTGTTTACGCGGCTGGGGTGGAAAATTGGCCGCCAGCGTGCTGGCTTGATGGACGTATTCGCTAGGAGAGAGTTGATGCGTAATCTGCGGTAGTGCGTGTGTTAAGCTATCAATGCCCCTACTGGCTTTCTCGTAAGCAGCTTCAATGGCGACTGCATATTGCTCTGCGCAACGATAAGGGTTATGCATGGTACGTATATATGCAAGCGCAAGCATACCAAGCTCTGCGCGGCGCAGATCATCCAGCCACAAGTGGTTCAGCGCTTCAACAAGTTGAGCGTCGCTGAAGTCGTCGGGCAACATCCAAACGGCATCGGCCGGCAAATCGGCCATGGAGCCATGGGCGTTGACGATGGTGGGCAACCCGTAATTCATGCAATCCAGCACCGTACCTGAGGTTTCGCCGCGGGACAGGGTGCGCAGTTGCACACCCGCATCAGCGGCAGCAAGCCAGGTGCGGTACGTGTCCATATCCGCCCAGCCGGTGATGGTGATGCGCTCTTTTACAGGGCTTTGAGCGATTATTTGCAGAACGGCTTGCCCGTAATCTTCCACCTGAATTTCACCAACGAATACCAGACGACAGACAGGGTTCTGCGCAAGCGGCGACGCCAGCCAAGCATCCAACATGCGGAGGTTCAGTTTGGTAGGTGCCAGCCCGCCAAAACAGCACACCACGAATTCGGCCTCCATCAACCCCAATTGTTTGCGGGCTTCTGCCTTGTCGGCGTGTATGGCGGGCTGGCGCAAGTGAGGAATCAAGGCCCAGTCATCTGCAGCGTGGGCTCCGTAAAACTGCCGCGCAAGACGCCGAGAAAAGTCTGAGTGGACGATGATGCCCTGTGCTTGTTGCAACACGGCCAAATTGCAAGGGTAGGCGGTGACCACATCCACCACGTCGTTCCATGTGCCCACTTGCATGCGCTCACGCACGGCATTCCAGCCATGCCCGGCCAGCAGCGCGCGTGCCCAGCCATGCTGAGCAAGGCCATGCTCGTCGCGGTGCCAAACGGGCCAGGAGAGGTAAAAATCATGCAGCACGACCATGCCCGGAATGTCGGCCAGGAGGTCGAACATATGGTCGTGGAATGGAGAATTGCCAAATTGGTAGACCACCCGGTCAAACTGTTGGGTGTGAGAGCGGAACCAGGTCACATCGCATATTGGCGCGTTGGCTTGCACCCAGGCATCCTCAACCTTTTCCTGCTGCACGATGACGGTGATGTCGTAATGCCGCGCCAGATCGGGCAACAGTTCGGCGGCGTAGTCGGCAATGCCGGTTTTTTCGGGGGGCAGGGGGGAGACAAACGCCAGCCGAGGTCGTATGGGCAGTGGGAGAATGACTTGAGGTTTTGGATGCTCGCGGTGCAGCGTTTCGAGCGCTTGCCAGGCGCGTTGGGCGCTCGTTTCCCATGAGAACCTTTTGGCCTGAGCCAAGCCGTGGCGCTCTAGTTCTTGGCGAAACTCGGGGTTGCCCAGCACCTCAGCCATTTTGGCCGACATGGCGGCATTGTCGCGCGGGGCGAAAAGGGCATCGGCCCGCCCCACCACTTCGGGCAGGCTGGAGCTGTTGGCGGCAATCACCGCCGTTCCGCAGGACATAGCTTCCAGTGCCGGCAATCCGAAACCTTCGTGCCAGGAGGGGAACACAAACAGGGTGCAGGCGTTGTAGAGCAGCGCCAGATCTTGATCTGACACATAACCGGTGAAAACCAGTTCGTCTTCGCGCAACCCAACCTGCTGGGCCAATGCGAGGAAATAAGTTTTCTGGGCCGCTACTCCATGCCCATTAAGCACGAGCGCATGTGCTTTGCGTATCTCGCTGGGTAGACTGGCGAAGGCAAGAAACAGTCCATTGAGGTTTTTGCGATGGTCGGTATCCCCCGTACCCAAGACGAAGGAGCGATCAATGCCATAGGCATTCTTAAGGTGCGCATGTTGTGCACCACTCAGGGTGATGGGGCGGAAATGAGGGTCACAGGCAGTTAAAATGTTTGTGACGGAATATTCAGGAAAATTGAGATACTCTTTTGCCTCCCGCCCAGAGGATGCGGAAATGGAGAGCAGTATGTCGGCTAGATCGG
>JAKAVW010000123.1 GCA_021827445.1 Pseudomonadota bacterium | reverse complement strand
CACACCACAAATGTCCACTAACAGATCAAAGGCGCAATTGACGTCATCCCGGAGCCAGTGACAGGCAGCCAGAAAACCTTCACGAGACAACTCCACGGTCAGTTCGCCGCGATCCAGACGCGCATTACGCAGGGTTTCCCCTAGTTCCGCGCCCAGATTCCGGCGCAAATTTTCGAGTGCGTCAGTCATGGTTCACCTGGCAATGGTATTGGTGCGACGGATTTTTTTCTGCAGCTGTATCAAGCCAAAGAGCAAGGCCTCAGCGGTGGGCGGGCAACCCGGCACGTAGATATCCACGGGCACGATACGGTCACAACCGCGCACAATACTATAGGAATAGTGATAATAGCCGCCACCATTAGCACAGGAGCCCATGGATACCACCCAGCGGGGTTCCGGCATCTGGTCATAGACCTTACGTAAGGCCGGCGCCATTTTGTTAACCAGCGTCCCCGCCACGATCATCACGTCGGACTGGCGCGGACTGGGACGAAACACAATACCGAAGCGATCCAGGTCGTAACGCGCGGCACCAGCGTGCATCATTTCCACCGCGCAACAGGCGAGACCGAAGGTCATAGGCCAGAGAGAACCGGTACGGCTCCAGTTCACCACGGTATCGATACTCGTGGTGACGAAGCCTTTTTCGAGGATACCTTCTATTCCCATTCCAGCGCCCCCTTCTTCCACTCATAGATGAAGCCGACGACGAGGATGGCGAGGAAGATCATCATAGCGAGAAAACCCATCATACCGATTTGATCGAAGACCACCGCCCAGGGAAAGAGGAAGGCAATCTCCAGATCAAAGAGAATGAAGAGGATGGCTACGAGATAGTAACGCACGTCAAATTTCACCCGTGCGTCCTCAAAAGCCTCGAACCCGCATTCATAGGGTGAGAGCTTTTCACTGTCCGGCTTGCTTGGCCCCAGCGCAGAACCCATCAGCAGCGGGACTACGCCAACCACCAATGCAACGAGCAGAAATATGAGCACTGGCAAATAGTGGTTCAACATCCCAACCCCTCCCTCCACCCAATACGGGCTTCGGAAAACCTCCTCCAAAGCCGCCTATAAATTATTTTTTTTATATATAAATCAGTCTCTGGTGGAATCCAGGGACAAAAAAACAGCCCTATGGGCTGCAATTTGGTGCCGAAGACCGGACTCGAACCGGTATAGCTTGCGCCGCCGCCCCCTCAAGACGGTGTGTCTACCAATTTCACCACTTCGGCTTAACGTCTAAAACTCTCTCATGACACGCTAACGACGTCAAGGCTTGACGGGGGAGCTTCCTGCAGCAGCAGAAACCGCATCGGCCGCCAGACCCGCTGTCGTTGCCACCGACAGCGTCGGAGCAGCGACGACTGGTGCTACAGGTGCCGCTGTCGTCGTCACTGGCACTTTGCTGGGCAAGGCGATACCAGAAGCCACACTGCTGCTGGAATGGTCGGAAAGATAGGCCAATCCGAGGCTGTTCAAAAAAAACACGGCGCCAATCACGGCAGTGGTGTGGCTCAGGAAATTACCCGCACCGCGCGCACCGAAAACAGTCTGTGAACCGCCGCCGCCGAAGACCGCGCCAATATCCGCACCCTGTCCCTTCTGAATCAGAATAAGCCCCACCAGGACAATACAAATAACGACCTGGAATACCAGCAACACCGTGTACATCGACTCAGCCTCCTCGTCCTGCCGACTCGGCAGCACGACAAATTTGGATAAACTCACCCGCCTGCAAGGAAGCACCACCGACTAAGCCACCGTCAATATCTGCCTGGCCAAAAAGTGCGGCTGCATTGTTACCTTTAACGCTCCCGCCGTAAAGCACTAAGAGACGTTTGGCGAGTTGCGCCGAATAGGCGGCCACCAACCCACGGATGAAAGCATGCACCGCCTGTGCCTGTTCGGGGCTGGCACTCAGACCGGTGCCAATGGCCCAAACGGGTTCATAAGCAATGATCATATTGGGCTGGCTCGCCTCGAGATTTAGCAGCGGCAGGATAGCTTCGACCTGACGGCGTAATACCGTCTCCGTAGCACCTTGCGCCCGCTCCGCCTCGGTTTCACCCACACAAACCACCGGAACAAGGCCTGACAGCAGTGCCACCTTAACTTTCTGGGTGACCTGCACATCGCTTTCCGCAAAGATTTGCCGCCGCTCTGAGTGCCCAATCAGTACGTAACGGCACCCCATATCACGGAGCATGGCCCCGGATATTTCTCCCGTATAGGCACCGCTGGCCTCCCAGAAGAGGTTTTGCCCACCCCAACGCAAGGCGCTGCTTTTGGCCTCCTGAGACACAGCGTGGAGCAGGGTAAAAGGCGGGAAAATCACCACCTCCGGGCGCATCGGTTCCAGCCCGGCGTGGAGGATGGCTTGGGTGAGATGTACCGCATCCGCGCTCAAGCCGTTCATCTTCCAGTTTCCTGCTACCATTGTGGAACGCACGGCGATTCTTCCTTATGATCCAATGTCCATGACGGCTTCATCGCCCCCTGGGTGTTGCCGACAATTCCGTCATGGTTATCTGATTCGGTGATCAGTGTAAAGATTCCGGCCTGAATGGTCAATTTAGCAGCCACGGGCAGGGGCGTGAGCCATGGCCAGCTTGCCCAGTTCTGCGGTCAGAATCGCCGACACATCTGCTGCCATTCCGGCAGATGCTGCCTCTACCATAATCCGCAATATCGGTTCTGTACCCGATGGGCGCACCAGCAGGCGTCCGGTCCCCACCAGGCGAGTTTCTGCATCGGCGATGAGTTGCCGCGCAACAGGCTGATCGAGCAATATCTGCGCACCCGCCATGCGTACACTCGTCAACACCTGGGGGAAAGGTCGGTATCCTCCGCGCAACGCTGCCAGCGCCTCCCCCCTGCGGCGCATGATCGCCAACACCCGCAACGCGGCGAGGATGCCGTCACCTGTGGTGTTGGCAGGTGTAATGATGTGCCCTGACGACTCGCCGCCCAGGGGATAGCCATGGCTGCGCATGGCATCGAGCACATAACGGTCACCTACGGGCGCGCGCAACATAGGCACACCACAGCCAGCCAGTGCCTGCTCCAGAGCGAGATTGGTCATGACTGTACCAACCACGCCGGAGAGCTCGCCGTACTGACACATATCCCGTGCCAACAACCAGAGAATTTCATCACCGTCGAGTAGTTCCCCCTGATCGTCCACCAACAGCAGGCGATCACCGTCACCATCAAAGGCAATGCCCATATCGGCGCCGGTACGCAGCACTGCGGCACGCAACGCTGCGGGATGGGTGGAGCCCACCTGATCGTTGATATTGATGCCGTTGGGCTCCGCTCCCAGCAATTCCAGGGTGGCACCCAACTCCCCGAAAATCATCGGTGCTACTTTGTAGTTGGCGCCGTGCGCGCAGTCCAGTACCAAGTGCATACTGCGTAGATTGAGGTCAGCAGGAAAGGTGGTTTTGCAAAACTCCACGTAACGCCCCGCCGCATCATCTACCCGCCGCGCCTTACCCAGACGCTCCGAGGCAGACAAGGTCATGGGCCGGTCCATCCATGCCTCGATGGCCTCCTCCTGGGCATCCGGCAGCTTATAGCCGTCCGCCGAGAAAAACTTGATGCCATTGTCCTGATATGGATTATGCGAGGCACTGATAACAATGCCGGCATCCGCGCGCAAGGTGCGGGTCAGATAGGCGATGGCCGGCGTCGGTAAGGGGCCGACCAGCAAAACATCGACGCCCGCCGCCGCCAGACCAGACTCCAGCGCGGACTCCAGCATGTATCCCGACAAACGGGTGTCCTTGCCGATAACCACCCGGGGCCGATCCGGCGCGTCAGCCGTGAGCACATGTCCAGCGGCCCATCCCAGGCGGAGAACCCACTCAGGATGAATAATAGAATCACCGACCTGACCGCGCACCCCATCAGTCCCAAACCATTTTCTCGCCATAGTTTCTTTAACTCCACATATGGGCGGCCTGTCAGCGCCTGGGGCGCAACCCTGCCTGTAGTTATAAAAGGTGAATCATCATATCTTCAACTCAAACCAATTCCGCGCCAGACCCGCAGCGCCTGCACCGTTTCCGCCACATCGTGGACGCGCACGATGTGGGCGCCATGTTCTACTGCCCAAAGTGCGGCGGCGACACTGCCCGCCACGCGCTCTGCGGCCAGTTCCGCACCGGAAAGCGCACCGATCATGCGCTTGCGGGAAAGACCAACGAGCAGTGGCGCACCTATGGACGCAAAGGCATCCAGATGGCGCAGTAAACTGCAGTTGGCTTCCAGATCTTTGGCGAAACCAAAGCCGGGATCAATGAGCAGATGTTGTCGGGGAATGCCTGCCGCGACACAGTGTTTTATGCGCTCAAGCAGGAAGCTCTTCACCTCCGCCACCACATCGCCGTAATGGGTTTCTGTTTGCATATTCTGCGGGGTACCCCGCATGTGCATCAGGCAGACGGGGACACCTAACCCTGCGATAGTCTCCAGCGCCAGCGAATCAGCACGCAACGCGGTCACATCATTTATTAGCCCAGCGCCCAGCGCCCAGGCGGCACGCATAACGGCCGCCTTGCTGGTGTCAATGGAAATGGGCAGCGGCACCTCCGCCGCCACCGCCTCCAATACCGGCAGGAGGCGTCGCAACTCTTCCTCGATCGCCACCGTCGGCGCCCCTGGGCGGGTGGATTCCGCCCCTATATCGATGATGTCGGCGCCCTCTTCCCACATCCGTTTAGCGCGCGTGAGCGCAGCATCCACAGACAGACAGGTGCCGCCGTCGGAAAAAGAATCGGGAGTGACATTGAGCACCCCCATAACACAAGGGCGCCCGAGAACCAGCGGGCGCCCGTTGCAATCCAGCGTCAGGGTCAAACGGGGTGTTCTCCCGGATTCAGGCCAGGCAACGGCTGCCCGCCCGATTTGTCGGCCGTCGTGACATTACCACCGGGTGTAGAGGGATAGTTTCCCGTGCCCTCTACCGGCGGCTGCGGATCACGGCCCGCCATGATGTCACTCACCTGCCCCGCGTCCAGCGTTTCATACTTCAGCAGGGCCCGGGCCATGGCCTCGACCTTGTCGCGATTTTCTTCAATCAGTTTACGGGCAATGCCGTAGCGCTCCTGGATAATATCGCGCACCTCACCGTCCACGGTTCTCGCCGTCTGCTCGGAGATATTGCTGTGCTTGGTCATTTCCCGACCAATGAACACCTCTTCCTCTTTTTCACCAATGACCATCGGCCCGATGCCGGACATGCCCCACTGGGTCACCATCCGTCGCGCCAGGTCGGTGGCACGCTCAATGTCGTTACCCGCGCCCGTCGTCATCTGGTTGAGGAACACTTCTTCTGCAATGCGCCCGCCCATGAGAATGGAGATGTTACAGAGAATTTCCTGACGCTCGTAGTTGAAACGATCTTCCGTCGGTAACTGCATAGTGAGCCCCAGAGCCCGGCCACGCGGAATGATGGTGACCTTATGCACCGGGTCCGTGCCTGGCAGTAACTTAGCCACTACAGCATGGCCCGACTCGTGATAGGCCGTGGTTTCCCGCTGCTTATCGCTCATCACCACCGACTTGCGCTCGGCACCCATCATGACCTTGTCTTTGGCATCCTCAAAGTCATGCATGTCCACCAGACGCTTGCTCCTGCGTGCCGCCATCAGCGCCGCTTCATTGACCAGGTTGGCCAGATCCGCACCGGAGAAACCAGGGGTACCCCGGGCAATGACCTTGGGATCCACGTCCGGGGCAATCGGCACCTTGCGCATGTGGACCTGTAAAATCTGCTCGCGACCACGAATGTCCGGCAACGGTACGGTGACCTGCCGGTCGAAACGACCGGGCCGCAACAGCGCCGGATCCAGCACATCCGGACGGTTGGTGGCGGCAACAACAATGACGCCCTCAGTACCTTCGAAACCATCCATTTCCACCAGCAACTGATTCAGGGTCTGCTCGCGTTCATCATTACCGCCACCCAGGCCTGCACCACGCTGACGACCCACCGCATCGATCTCGTCGATGAAGATAATGCAGGGGGCATGTTTTTTAGCCTGCTCGAACATGTCGCGAACCCGCGATGCGCCGACACCGACAAACATTTCCACGAAGTCGGAGCCGGAGATAGAGAAGAACGGCACCCGCGCCTCTCCGGCGATGGCACGCGCCAGCAAGGTCTTACCAGAACCCGGCGAACCCATGAGCAATACGCCCTTGGGAATCCTTCCGCCAAGGCGCTGGAACTTCTGCGGATCGCGCAGAAAGTCAACAATTTCTGCAAGTTCGTCCTTGGCTTCTTCCACGCCCGCCACATCGGCAAAAGTGACCTTATTGTTTTCTTCCGTCAGCATCCGCGCCTTGCTGCGACCGAAAGTCATCGCCCCGCGGCCACCGGCACCACCGCCGCCCATCTGGCGCATGAAGAAAATCCACACGCCGATCAGCAACAGCATCGGGAACCAGGAGATGAGGATGGAGAGCAACAACGATTGCCCCTCCGGTGGCTTGACCGAGATTTTCACCCCGGCAGCCAGCAGTTGGGGAACGAGTTGCGTGTCGTTGGCCGGGGTGTAGACGCTGAATTGCTGTCCGGAGCTGAGGCTACCCTTCACATGATTGCCGTTGATGGTGACATCGGCAACCTGACCTTGCTTCACACTAGTCACAAAGGTTGAAAAGTCCATAGCCTGAGCCGGTGTCGAACTGCTCGTATTGAGGTTCTGAAACACCAGCATCAGAATAACGCCAATCGCCACCCACAACAGCACATTTTTTAAGACATTATTCATTCACACACCCCCGAATGGGAGAACTAGACTGATTAATAAGACCAATATATCGTTCGATGTTAGCCTTCCCAAGACCACCTGACAAGAGCAAGGCCCGGCCTCTCAACCTTGTGTTCCACCCACGGTCAGGTCACGGATTTTCAGCGTCGGCTGCCCAACACCTACGGGCACACTCTGGCCATCCTTGCCACAAGTACCCACTCCTGTATCTAGTTGGAGGTCGTTGCCGATCATTTCAACCCTGGTGAGCACATCCGGGCCGTTGCCAATCAGGGTAGCGCCTTTGACTGGCCGGGTTACCTTCCCGTTTTCAATAAGATACGCTTCGGAGGCGGAAAAAACGAATTTGCCGTTGGTGATATCCACCTGACCACCCCCGAAGTTGACGGCATAGAGCCCGTGTTTGACGCTGGCGATGATCTCCTGGGGATCGCGATCCCCGGCCCGCATGTAGGTGTTGGTCATCCGCGGCATCGGCAGGTGCGCGTAGGATTCGCGACGCCCGTTACCCGTCGACCGCGTCCCGGTCAGACGGGCATTGAGGGTATCCTGCAAGTAGCCTTTGAGGATGCCATCTTCAATCAGCGTCGTGCACTGGGTCGGGGTCCCTTCGTCATCGACATTCAGGCTGCCGCGACGGCCATCCAGAGTACCATCATCGACAACCGTGACACCCGGCGCCGCGACCCGCTGACCGACCAGGCCACTGAAGGCGCTGGTACCCTTGCGGTTGAAGTCACCCTCCAGACCATGGCCAATGGCCTCATGCAGCAATATTCCCGGCCATCCCGGTCCGAGGACCACCTCCATACAACCGGCAGGGGCCGCCTCCGCCTCCAGGTTGACCAGGGCCTGACGCACGGCCTCCCGGGCAAAGTCTTCGGCCATGTCGCCCTGAAGAAAGGTCTGATAATCGTAACGACCGCCGCCACCAGCACTGCCCTGCTCGCGCCGACCGCCCTGTTCGACAATGACGGAGACGTTGAGGCGCACCAGGGGGCGCACGTCGGCAGCCATGGTGCCATTGAGGCGCGCCACCAGCACCACCTCAAAACGGGCACTCAGGCTGGCCATCACCTGAACAATACGCGGATCACAGGCCCGGGCGGCCCGTTCCACCCGCTCCAGCAGGGCGATTTTCTCGCTATTGGGAATAGAAGCCAAGGGATCGACGGGCGGATAGAGCGCCAGCCCCTGACGCCGCTGCCAGACCAGCCCTTTCGTCTGCCCCGGATGATGGACAATGGCGCGCGCCGCCTCTGCCGCCGTTAAAAGGGCATCTACGGCGATTTCGTCAGAATAGGCCAGGCCCTGACGTTCACCGCTCACCGCCCGCACACCCACACCTTGTTCGATAGAGTGACTTCCCGACTTCACGACCCCTTCTTCCAGGCTAAAGCCCTCGCTGCGACTGTACTGAAAATATAGATCAGCGTCGTCCAGGGCGCGATGGGAGAGGCGGCCGAACACTTTTTCCAACTCCCCTTCGCTGATTCCGCCGGGTGCAAAAAGAGTAGCGCGGGCAATTTCCAAGGCTGAGGCAGTCATCACGTTCCTTCCTGACAGATAATATAGCCAGTATGCGCCCAACCGGTGGTTTAGAACAAGTCCAAATTCATAAACCGGCAGAGATGCCTTGCCGCCCGCCCCCGGACAACAGATAAAATTTCATTGTTAAATGATGCTGCTGGCCGGGTTA
>JAKAVW010000122.1 GCA_021827445.1 Pseudomonadota bacterium | reverse complement strand
CCGAGTACATGTGTACTAGAAAACTAATTCCACTGACAAATACCCACATGATCAAACTGAGGGGATCCAACCAGATGCTGCCCCAATGGATACCGATATGTACCACCTGCGAATGGCCAGCGACCACATAGTAGCCGAGCATGACCAGTGACAGGGAAAAAGTGACCAATGTGGCTATCACGCTGACCCGTGCAGACATTCTGCGTTTTGAACGCAGGAAAAGGAATATAATGATTGCCGACAACACCAGCAGAAATGGTGTGATTATTGTCAGAATTTCCATCTCGTCCTCTTACGCCTCCCTATAAAGCTATTTGGTCATGGAAATATAGAGTTGTGGTAGTTTTCCTGGCAATTTGTCGACATGATCCAGAACCAAATAATTACCTTGACCGAAAATCCTAAATACATATTCGTCGGCATAAAGATCTAGTAACAAACAGAACGTGCGGATACGCTTATGATTCAGGTCTTCCACCGTTTTTTGTATCGAAGCGCAAATATTGGGGATCGCGCCCATCATTATCGGCTGGTTCACCATCTGTCAGCAAAAGTAATGAGTGTTTTCTGGCTTGGATGCTGATCTAGCAAATGTCCAGCATGACGTAAAGTGGCACCCATGCACGTGGAAATCTGTCCCGTCATGTCGGCAAGACGTCCTTTCACCTTATCATCGTAGGACGTATCGAAATCTTTGAACTTACAGAATTCTACATCGTGACGTCCGTTGGAATCGAAACCGCAAAGCATATATGGATCACCGATACGCTCAAGCGCCTCAGCAAGTAACGCCGTAGCTTCCCGAGCAAGTTGTAACACGCCCACATCGCCTTCGCTGCGCGTGCTCAGGAGATCATTGGTAGATTCTGAAAGATCCATCAGCAGCATGACCGAAAGATCGCGGATGTTCCGTTGGGTACGAATACTAATGCTAATGCGCAGATCAGATTGTCGACTCATACGAATATCCGTCATGGCGAAGATCGCCGCATTGATATCGATTTCGTCCCCGTCTTCCACTTTTCGGGTGCAAACCACGCCTTGTGGCTGCACGGCTTCAATCAACTTACGTAAGCGCTGTACTAAGGGTTTTTGCCGCTCAGAAAACATATTTACTGCTGCTGGATTACCCATTCTTTGATGCTTTTCATAGACGGTGACCCACAAGTGCCGCTCTAACTGGGGCTGATAGTCCCACTCAGAATAGTTTACCGGCTGGGATAACGGAGCTTTACCTTCCTTTTCATTAAAAGTAACCCCATTACCATCATAAAACTCCGTAGATAAAACCCAGATATCTCGAGCGTCATCTCCTGCGGTTTCCACATCGACCGCATTGATCATCTCCACAATACTAACATATTTGCGAACCTGAGCCTGTCCACCGGCCAAAGGATCACCGCTCCAATCCAGCGCGGGTGCTGTCCACAGATAGAGGTTATCATCACGATAAAGGCTTTCTGATTGATCTTTTTGCACAGAATACGTCCACGATGATTTTTCACGCTTTTCCGCAAGTTTTTCAGCCGTATTTGATCAAAACATTATGGACATTTTCTTCCGCTGATAATATTTTTTCGATTCGGTAGTGCCCGTAGCCTCCCAGAGCGCGACAGCGTCCTGGGGCAGCAGGCCATCCTCGCCCGTGGCACACCCGGATTCCACCGGTTTGCGCGGGCGCACCCGTAGGCCTCGCTGTACCAGGAGGCGGGACAGTGCTGCCGCCACCCAGGTTTTGCCGACGCCCGTGTCAGTGCCAGTAACAAAGAGCCCGCTGAGATCTGCGGTATCCGATTCAGCAATGTGTTGAATGATTTTCATAAGCCTTCCATAGCGTAGTCGATGCTGATTTCTCGGTCGGCCACGGGCCGGAAACGCCGGTTGATGAAGGCCACATAGTCAGGGTGCTCGTGATAGGAATCGATCACCTCCGGTGCCGCAAAACGCACCTGCCAGCAGTAGCGGTATTGAGCGCGTTCCCTCATCGCTCTGCCCGTAATGACTGACCGCACTCCCGGAATGGTGCTCAGCGTCTGTTGCCCCTCGATCATCATCGCGGTCACTTCCTTTTCAGAAATGCCAATAACATTGTGGATGATCAGGTGTTCCACGGGTGCCCACGGTCGGCAGCATGATAACACTTCGGCGGCCCGCCCAGCAGCGCCCCACACGCGCATGCAGTGTTCGGCCTCGGTACTGATTGCCGCACCAACGCCCTGGACCAAATCCAGGTAGTCGGCACCCGGCGCCGATTTTGCCCGGGCGCGGATCGCCGCGTTCGCGGCTTCAGCCAAAGCGGTAAAATAGTTGATCTTGGCCACGCCGTGGACAATGAGCCGCCGAAATTGGTCATCGTCGAGCCGGGCACTACAGTGGATTGCCAGCGGGATGCCCAGCGCCTGATTGATACTGCGCAGGCGCTGGATATCCAGTTTGGCCTTGCCCTTTGGACAGCTTTGTTCCGCCCGAATGGACACCGCGAGGAAGTCTACCCCGGTGCGCTCGACAAAGCCTTTCGCCTCGGCTACGGTGGTATAGGGCAAAGTGGCGGGATGCCGCTGGGCATCCATGCCCGCCACGCCAGGTATGTAACCCAAATCCCCTTCTACCGGCACACCGCAGGCGTGAGCCATCTCGACCACCGCTTTCGTACGCGTCAAGTTGTCGGAGAAAGTCGACTGCGAGGCATCCACCATCACGCCGTTGCAACCCAGGCGGATAGCCCGCACCGCCGCCTCCAGGTTCGCTCCACGGTCAAAATGGAGGGCCACCGGCACCGCACTACGGCGTGCCGCCGCCTCTACCCCGGACATCAGCAGTTCGAAGTCGTAGTGCTCCAGGTGCGATTCGGCCAGCGAGAGGATTACAGGTGCGCGGGACCGCTCGGCAGCGGCCATGACGCCCTCGACGAACTCCAGACTCACGACGTCGAAAGCACCTACCGCGTATCCGTGCGCATAGGCATGGTTCAGCAGATCTTTCATGTGGACCAAAGGCATCGCGCTATCTCCTGAATGAATCCTGTGCGGAGACGTTTCCGTTCTGAGCATCGCATTACGGGAACCACCTCATGTGATTCCTGATCACGAACATGGCCCTCACCCATCGTCGTAAGGCAGGTGGATGTGCCCGTAACGGATGACGAGCACCGCCAGGGCGAGAATAAAGATCACGGTGGCCAAACCGGCCATGGCCCAGCCATTCATGTCCGTCATACTGTCGATGGTAATCTGGCGGGCGATGGCCACTATGGCGATGTAAAGAGGGTAGCGAAGCGGTACCTTGCCGCTCTGGAAATAGAGGCCAATCATGGTCAGGACCTCGAGGTAAATGAAGAACAGGAGAATGTTATGCAGATGTACGCCGCGCTGGAGGATCATCAGGATCACTTCCTGGCCAATGGCCACCACGGTGGTCCCGGAGAGCAGAATCAGCACCATCCACTCCACCCAGTGCAGCGCGCGGATGACTAGACCACTGGAGCTGTGCGGCAGGTTCTTCATCGGGTGAGGCCCATATAGAGAATCGGCAACTTTTCGGGCAGTCTCTGCACGTGATCCAGAACCACATAGTTGTTCGCGCCAAAAATCCGGGATACGTACTGGTCGGCCCTGGGATCGAGGCTCAGGCAGTAAGGCGCGATGCCGATTTGGGTCAGTTCTTCGACGGCTTTCTTGGCGTCATAGCGCAGGTATTGGGGATCGCGCACATCGTTATCCGCCGGCTCACCGTCGGTGATCACCAGCAACAGTTTTTTGTTGCTGGGCTGACGTTTCAAAATCGAGCCGGCATGACGGATTGCCGCACCCATGCGTGTGGATAACTGTCCGCTCATACCCGCCAGGCGGGCCTTGGCCTGGTCATTGTAGGCAGTGCCGAAATCCTTGTAGCGAAAATATTCCACATCGTGACGGCCGTTTGAATCGAATCCATGGATGGCGAAGGGATCGCCGATCTTGTCGAGAGCATCGGCGAGCAGCACCGTAGCCTCACGTGCCAGTTGTAACACGGTGCTGTCCGAACCCAGCACCGGGTCATTGGTAGATTCGGATAGGTCGATCAGCAGCAGCACCGAGAGATCACGCACCTTGCGCACATTGCGCATCATGATCCGCGGATCGGGCTGCTCGCCCATACGCATCTCGATCATGGCGCGCACAGCGGCGTTCAGGTCGATTTCGTCGCCATCCTCCTGCTTGCGCAGGCGCTGCACACCTTGCGGTTGCAACGCTTCAATCAGAAACTTGAGTCGCCCGATGATAGGCTTGTGCCTGGCCACAATGTCATCGATAAGCTCCAATGTGCCGCTCTTGGCACGCTTTTCCAGCACGGTGCACCAGTCCGGGCGCTCCAGCTGCATCTGGTAGTCCCACTCCGGGTAATGATAGGGATCCGGAGGCGGCTCGCGACCCTCTTGCTGATTGAGACTGGTGGGTTCCTCGTCGCGGAAGAATTCGCTGGATAGTACCCATATTTCGTTGGCGTCGTCGCCTGCGCCGGGCACGTCGATGGCATTGACCATTTCCATCACGCTGACGTACTTGCGGATTTGCTGCGTGGTGACGCCGGCGATCACCTGCCCGTCTGCGCGGATATCCTCGAACTCCCACAGATAACGGTTGTCGTCGCGGTAGGGGATGTCCGGCAGGTCAGTGGCGGCTGAGTAGGCTACCCCGAGCTGCAGCATTTCCGCGGCAAGACGCAGCCCGAGCTCACGCGACCATTCGGTGGAGGCCAGCCGTTCCCGCTGCTCGCTGAACATCTGGCGGCCCATCGCCACCCAAGGATGATCATCGCGGTAATCCGGATCCAGGATCGCGCGCGCCAGGCGCGCCATCAAGGGTGTTGCCGCATTGCCGGACGCGGGTGTCGCCGTGTGCAGCGGCAACCAGATTTGCCCGAGCCCAGGAAATTGCTTGAGGGCGATGGCTTCCACGCGGGCATCCTCGATCAGACCAATGAGCACTCTCTGCAATGCACCCAGCCCGGTGCTGTCGAATTGATCTGTGGTGTATACCTGATGGCAGGCCGCGTGGGCGGCACTGGCGCGGTATAGTTCAATGCCGGAAATGCGTATTTCCTCACCTGACGGTACCTGCCACACCAGATCATCATACGCATCGGGGAGATGTATGATGTATCCCTCGATGGAGGGTCGGTAGCCTTCGCGCTGCTCGAAGTCGCCGCTGGTGGGGCGCAAGAAGAAATCGCGGCCCCACAAGGCACGCAAATACATGCCGATACGGCGCTGCACGTCGATGAACAGCGTGCCTTTGCGTTCCTTCTGTAGCACGCCGATGGATTCCGGGCTTTCCAGTGCAAAATATTTTGCCTGGCCGTCGAAGTCGGTCTTGTGCGCCTGCGCACCCCACAGCGCCCAGCGCCGCAACCCGCCCAGGGTGAGTTGGCCCAGGAGTGTGCTGAGGTGATCCAGCATCGGACGCACCCCGCGCGGCGCTTGCGCGAGCAGGGTGTCAAGCAAGCGCAAATAGCTACGGAACAACTCCGGATCACCCAGTCGCGCAGCCGCCACGGGGCTGGTGGAAAACATCGCGGCAATGACGGTAGCGCTGGTCTTGGAATACATCTTGATAGCGGCGGCCAGCATTTCGTGGACGGCATCTTCGCCCAGTTCGCGCGCCACCGCCGGTGCGCTCTGAATGAACGACACCACCAGATCGGTGCCGCGTCCCAGGGACTTCAGGCTGGTCGCGCCATTCAAATAGTCATTTTCCAGTCCACGCGGGGTGAACACCCGCGCTGCCTCGTCCCAGGAGGCACGCAGTACTTCGCCGGCATGTTCTCCGAGTTCGGCCAATATGTCCTGGTACTTTTCGAGTTCGACCGCCATTTTCGGCTCCGGATATCAGAAAAACGTACTCACTGCTGCATCGAGCGCATCGCGCATGTCGGGGTCATCGGTGATCGGGCGCACCAGCGTCATTCGGCACGCCGCCAGAGGTTCCACGCCCTTGGTAATGAGACTGCCGGCGTAGATCAGCATGCGCGTGGAGATACCTTCGTCGAGGCCATGTCCCTTGAGGTTGCGCGCGCGTTCGGCAATGGACACCAGCTTGCCGGCGATTTCAACACTGACACTGGTTTCGTGGGCAACGATCTCGGTTTCAATATCGTGGGCAGGATAGCTGAAATCCAGTGCACCGAAACGCTGTTTCGTCGACTGCTTCAAGTCTTTCATCAGACTCTGATAACCCGGGTTGTAGGAAATCACCATTTGGAAATCGGGATGGGCCTGTACCAGTTCGCCCTTCTTCTCCAGCGGCAGCACGCGCCGCGCGTCGGTAAGCGGGTGGATCACTACAGTCGTGTCCTGGCGGGCTTCCACCACTTCGTCGAGATAGCAGATGGCCCCAAAACGCGCGGCAATGGCCAGTGGGCCGTCCTGCCAGCGGGTGCCAGAAGCGTCGAGCAGGAAACGGCCGATCAGGTCGGATGCCGTCATGTCCTCGTTACACGCCACGGTGATCAGTGGTTTACCCAGTTTCCACGCCATGTATTCAACGAAGCGTGTCTTCCCGCAGCCGGTGGGTCCTTTCAGCATCATCGGCATGCGTACCGAATAGGCGGCTTCGTACAGGTCGACTTCGTCGGCTACGGTGCGGTAATAAGGCATATCACGAACGAGATATTGATCAATTTCTGCTGGCATTTTTCACTCCTGAAGCCAAAAATGAGACGCTTAATCGGGCCACACCCGCCGCGGGTGCAGGCTCTGGTGATGTTCTGATCGAGGTGCTAGGGGCCGTTTTTCCTCAGCTGAGTTCGAAGATGCCGGAGCCTTCTCGTCCGGTTGGGCGGTGCTGCAGGCTTTCGGCTGGGCGTCTGGTGCCGCAGCAGCACACGCGTCTACTGTCGGTGCCGGCGCTTCGACTTGCTGCGCTTGAACCTGGCGTACCCCTTGCGCCAGTTTGGATCCCAATTTCTTCACAGGCATAAGACCTCCTCAATGATCGCTTCCATATCCGCCACGGCTGCTTGGGCGCGTTTGCCCAGTCCGTAGACGCTCACCCCTTCGACTGCGGCGCCGCGATAAGCCGCACGCCGCTGCATGCTGGCTTGCAATATCGGTATATCGAACTCCCCCAGAGCCTCGCGCATGGCGCGGGACAGGGCATTACGGGATTCCATTTGGTTCAGTACCAAGCGTGCGCGCAGGCCTGGATTCCATCGCCTGGCCTCGCCTACCGCCGCCGCCATCCCCACGCTGGCCCACAGATCAATCGGGGAAGGCAACACCGGAATTAATATCACCTGAACCGAGCGCATCACCGCAGCAACTACATCACCCTGAATGGTCGGCGGACAGTCCACCATGACATAGCGGTGGGCACATGCCAGCTGCGCGATCGTCGCGGAGGGATCATGGCCAGCCTGTGTCACCGGCGGCAGGCCAGTGTGGGCCGCAGCCATGGCGACCCACTGACTGATCGAACCCTGAGGATCGGCATCTACCAGGTGAGTGGATCCCCGCCGAGCCAAGCCCGCCGCAAGATTCAGTGCCAGGGTGGTTTTGCCAGTGCCACCCTTTTGGTTCATTACTGCGATGATACTGTCCGCCATGCTAGCCCCCGTTACCGATTCGGTCGGTCCGCCGGTTTAGGTTCTTTCCATGGCGGCCAGCGCTTCCATCTCGCCGGTGAAACGGGTCTTGTACTCGGCCAGTACAGCCTGACCTTCGGCATCAATACTGATGTTGACGTAGGTTTTGCCAAAGCTCACATTCGGGTAGAAGCCCTCGCGTTTGGACAGATCAGCCATTTGATCCAGAAAATGGCGTGTCTGAGCGTAACTTCCAAACTCAAATCGCCAGTTCAGCGTGGGCAGACGTTCCTGTGGCCCTGATGGCGTCGCACTCGGATCATTTACAGCGTTCATGACGTCGCTCCTTGCTGTATCTCGGTCAACAGGTGATCCAGATCGCTCAAGTGACCCAGTTCCTCTTGCAGCAGACTGGCGAACAGGATTTGTGTCTCTGCTGCACGCACCCGGGCACAATAGTGGGCCGCTTCTTCGTACAGACGGATCACTTCGATCTCCAAGTCGCGGTCGATCAGTAGCATCTCCTCCAGCGTGCGGCCCGGTCGAATGGGTGGCAGTTGCGTGCCATTGGAAGGGATACCCAACACCAGCATGCGCTCGATCAGCCGCTGCGCATGCCCGAGCTCCTCTTCCGCATCACGGCGAAAGCGGCTACTGTGCGCGCCCAACTGCCACATCGCGGTCAGGCTGGCCTGGGTGAGGTACTGTTGCACGGCGGCCATCTCGGCACTGAGCGCGCGCATCAGGTAGCCCATCATTCGCGGATCGTTCGCCATGACCACGTCGGCGCTAGCTGAGAGACTGGCTGACCACGCCATCCAGCCCGCTGTCACCAGCACCGGGCGTCTTCGGTAGTATGTTTTCTACCTCGGAGTGCACGCGGGCGATGATGTGGGCGGCTACCAGTCCGTCGCCGACACGCTCACACGCATCCGCTCCGGCGCGCACCGCCGCATTCACCGCGCCGGTCTCACCG
>JAKAVW010000121.1 GCA_021827445.1 Pseudomonadota bacterium | reverse complement strand
GTGTGGTGGTGGAGTTCAACCAAATGACCCTGCACCACCAGACTTACCCGATACAGGCGGTAGCCATTACCACCGCCACCGCGCGCACCGCGCTATCGACGTACACCAACTACCACACACTCTACCGGTATGGCTGGCTGGTGGGCGCGGCACTGCTCGAAGGGGTCAATAACGCCATGCAAATGGCGAACACTTCTACCCTTCTTACCGGCAGCGGTATAGGCGTCGTTTCCCAGCAGCTCAACAACGGACAAATCGCGGCATCCGCCATTGGCAATGTGGGAACCGTGATGGCGCCGATCATGATGAAGCGTTTTGATACGCCGCCTACGGTGCATGTGAAGGCCGGCACCGGGGTCGGCATTTTATTCATGAAGCCGGTCAAGCAGGCGATGACAACAGGTTAGCTGTAACCGGGAGCGAGATGGTCACCTTGGATCTGCCTGGGAAAACCGCCGCACAGAAGGCGCTGGCGTCACAGGAAATAGAAGATCTCTATATTGCCGCCCGAGCCGCTCATCGGGAAGGGCGTGAGGATGTCGTGCAGGAGTTTCTGGAGCGCATGGAAAAATATTGCCATGTGCCCATCCGGCGGGCGCAACGTCGGTCCGGGAAACCCGAGCGTGAGATCCGCAGCGATGTGTATGCGACGCTGATGGGCATGCTGGATGCTGATGAACCCATGGCGGTGAACGAAGGGTGCTCCATCGGCACCCGTCTCTTCACCCGTGTGCAAAATGCTCTCGTACACGATCAAGAGATGGAGGGCAGGCATCACAGCATCCATGTGTATGGAGACGAGGCCGTGGAAATGGCAGTTTCCGGGGAGACCAACGCTCGCAAACACCAGAAGGAACAGTATCACTACCAGATACAGGTGTATCTCGAACGCCTGGGCAGGGCTTATCTCAACTGGTACATGGAACGGCGGCGGGGACGATCACCGGAAGCCATTATTGCGGAGGATGGCATCCCGGCGTCGAGGGCGGCAATTTATGAACAGCGAATGGTGTACATCATCGAACTCCTCCATTTGCCGCAACAGACCTACGGGGCACAGCCACGGAAGAACCGGAACAATGATCACTAAGTAGCGGGTTAGCGATATGAAACCATGGGAGAATATTTAATGGACAAGGAAAAACTGACAGGCATAGCCATCTATGGGGTTCCTGCCATCGTCATTGGCGGCATGATGGCGTGGCACCTGCATCTATTTGGTCTTGGCGAGGCTCCTGCAGCGTCTCACCATGCCGGACCCGCGTCTTTCGCCAGTGCAGCACCACTCGTGACGAGCGAAACACCAGCAGCGCAGCTCGTGGCACCTGTTCAAGCGGTACCAACCGCAACCATTGCGCCACCCGCCGCATCGGTAACGCCCGTAGTGGCGGTGTCGGCCAGCAGCCAAATACCCACGGTGCCCGGCCAGGACACCATGACATCGGCGGGACTCCAGAAAATTGATGCCGAAATCATGGCGCTGCAAAGCGAAACGCAGTCGATACAGGCAACGCTGAGCCGCATGGTAGCGATCCAGCAGAGTGCGGTGAAGTTCATGCACCTCAACGCCAGTGCCGCTGGCCGTTTGGCGCCCGTGTCGGCCGCCACCCTGCCAAAGACCCTGAATTTGCACCGGAGTCTTGATGGCTACCATTTGCAGGCGACTGGTGTCACCGAAGCCTGGCTCACGAATCCCGATGGAGAAACCGTCATTGTGACGGCGGGAACCCGGTTGCCCGGTGGCCTGCGGATACTCGGCGTCGGCCCAGACGGCGTGCGCACTGACCGGGGTGAGCTGGGATGGTGATCGGGATCGCAATGAAAAAGAGGGCGGCACGATGATAACCGCAGTGACGATGATAGACGGCTTGGCCAACAATACCCTGCCGCAATTTTTAAGCCTGATTCAGATTGTCGCCTACATGTTGGGTTTCTGGTACGTGGGTTCGGCGCTCTATCGTGCCCGTGGCGCGTTTTATGATTCGCGGATCACCAAAGAATCGGTGGTCAGTCGCATTTTTCTGGGCGCAGCGCTGATCGTCCTGCCGACGTTCGTAGCACACACTCAGGCCACTCTGTTTACATCGGGCAATCCCAGCCAGCTCGCTTATACGGGTCCTGGCGGCGCGAGCATGACCACAGCAGTGGAAGCTATCGAGTTCTTCGTTCAGGTAGTGGGATGGTTTGCTATTACGCGGGGACTGATGATCCTGAAAGAGGTCGGGGAGGGTACGGCGGGGAACGGCGTGTCGGCTAAAAAAGGCGTTACCCATATTCTCGGCGGCGGCCTGGCGACCAGCGTAGTAGCGACGGCCAAGGCGCTCGGTTCCACTTTCGGTTTGACCCTGCCGATTTAGCGGAGAAATGTCATGAGAGCGCTTCCCAAATTTTTGTCTGATGGACTCAAAACGGTACGTGGTGCCTGGACGGAAACGATCTGGGCGAGACTGGCCGGATGGCCGGTGGTGGCGTTGCTCTCCTGGCATGTTTGGCGGATGTTGCCGCCCGGCATCCACAACTGGTTGTCCCTATCGGCATTGCCAACCAGCATGGACCCCGCGTTCCTCACGTTTGCGTGCTCGGCGCTGTTCCTGATGGTCATCTGCACAGATGGCCCCTTACCTGACAGGAGGCTGGGACCGGACTGGACCGGTCCAACCGCGGCGTATCTCCTGTTCCCTTTTATCGCTGCTGCGCTGGTCCGATGGACGCACCTGCACGGCTGGAGTGTCCCCATAATCGCCATCAGTCTGTTGCCAGCATTAGAGATCCCCTTCGCGCTGATGGGTAGTGCTCTACTTGCCATCGAACGGCGATATCCGGTGCCGCCCGCGAAAGCGCCAGGCGCCTATCCGTACCAGATCATGGGTGGGACGGGCATGGGCTTCGGCCTGGTGCCCGTCCGCGACATGTCCTGGCGCACCGTGTTGACCAGCCGCGATCCGGTTTTGTTGCGGAAGGCGGCACAGGAGGCCAGGGACTGTGACGCATCGGAAATCGCCGAGATTCTGGATATTCGCGCCGCTCAAACGACAACGCCAGGCTTGCAGCCGACAGGTCTGGTGCCTGAATGATGCCCTTCGCGGACTTGACCGTGGCGCAAGCCATCCATCGGGCGACAGCGGAGTACCATGTCTCCACCCGGCGGGTTCTCTCGGTTCTGGAGGCGGTGAGCGCACGGCCATCGGGCATAGGGCCGATGGGCATCCCCGCGCAATGGCTGCCGGTGCTGGCACGGGCGGGATTTCCCAAGGCTGAGGTGGTAGGGAGTCCTGAGTGGAATGTAGCCGCTGGCACCTGGATTCTCGCGGTCACGCGGCAGGGCAGTGATGCCAGCCGGAATCAAACCGCCGCGATAGCGGGGATGGCGACTACGGCAGGGCCTCTTGCGGTCTCCCAACTGGCCCAGGCCATCAATGCGGCCGCATCGACCTATCACTTGCCGGCAGCGTTCATCACCGCCGTCATGTTGCAGGAAAGCGGCGGCAACCCGGGCGCCAGAAGTCCCAAGGGGGCCATGGGCCTCATGCAGCTCATACCGGCAACGGCTGCACGCTACGGCGTCACTAATCCGTGGAGTCCCAGACAATCCATCATGGGGGGTGCCGCCTATCTCGCGCACCTGGTACGGGAGTTCAACGGGAACCCGACGCTGGTACTCGCAGGCTACAACGCGGGCGGCCAGGCTGTGCGCAACGCGGGATACCGGATACCGCCTTATCAACAAACGCGGCGGTATGTGCCAGATGTATTGGCGATATATAGACACCTACAGGGATAATAAGCCATGTTAACGCTGTTCAAGAAAATATTTTATGAGGTTACTGGTAGCGTAACTCCTATAAGCGAACGTCTTGGAGATTCCATATTTACCGCGTTTGAACCACCGGCACCGAACGCACACGTCAACAGCGAATCCTATCTGGAAGATCTGGAGCTTATGATTCCACCTGTAATGGGACGCTTTGAGTTCATAAAAAGGAAGGCGTCCGGGACCATAACAGTTGACATAACCGATATTGCCGCACTCGGTGCAGGAAAAGGCCTGGATGCGTTTCCTACAGAGCTTTCCTCCGGCTTGGTTTACAAAGATATGGACGCCTTCGCCAAGGACGGATCAAAAAATGAATTGGATGCGGGCATAAAAGCGCATGGGATTTCACCGGAATCTGTTGAGTATTTACTAACACATGATCAAGTTAGAATAGTGAAGGAACAGACATCTGATTCACTATTAAAAACAGCATGGAGTGGGCGAATTTCTTTGGAAAATGCAGGTGGAGCTCATCATTTCGCGGCAGCGCGATACATCGCCAAGGAGATCGGTTACAAAAGACCGATAACTGGCAAATTGTATGAAATGTACGTCGATATATCACAAGTTCGGCAGTTCATGCTAAACAATGTGATGCTGATCGTAAGTAAAAAGGACATTCCTATGGATTGGGATGAGGGCAGTATTAACGTGATGATAGAAAAAAAATGTAGAGACAAGCGTGACGGGAGGGCTCTGTACTTTCCAGAAAATAGGTGCGAGGAGCCATTTTTGAATTATGTGGTCATGTTTTTTGTGAAAACCCCGCAGACCGGAAAGGTATGTGAATTGCTCAAAGCGCATGGCGCATTCGATGTTGGCGAATACCTGCTTCAACTTTCCTGACAAGCAAAGAATTTTGCGGGAGTATAAAAATGGCGAAGCGTAAGACAAAGGCGATAGTATCAGCGGCCGTGCTGGCGATCAGCCCGCTGGCATGGGCAGGTTTTCAGTTTGTGGGGCCACCACCCGTGACGCAGGATAATGCGGAATCAGCGTCGAGTTCGATCTATGTATCGCCGCAGCGCCCGTTTGCGGGGGCGGCGCATACGGTAGAGAAGGCTCCTGATCTGCAGGGTTATGTGCCAACGTTCCACAAAACGCCGATTCTCGCACAGGAAGGGGCGGGCATTGCCTGGCCTTGTCATGGTGGAGGCAGCGCGCCCCTCAACAAGGCCCTCTATAAACTTTTACCCGAGGGTTGGTCCTTGTATGCCAAAACGGGAACCTTGCTCAATATCCCGGTCTGGTACGCCTGCCACAGCAATCCATGGACCATGGTGGTACGCCAGGTGCTCAGACGCAGTGGCTACGAAGGCACGCTCTGGTGGGGCTACAATACGCTGACCATCAGACCGCGCCCCATGCGTCCTTTGCCGACCATCGCGGGGGTAAAAGCATCGACAACGTCATTTACACCCCCTGTGGCCAGCAAGGTAACCATGCCTGACCCTGCGCCGTCGCATACGGCGTCATCGTCGGTTGACCCTGCGCCCACGCAAATCACCGAACCGCTGAAAAGCGCTTCCGTAAAAAGTGATCCCGTACCGGTACCTATGATTGCCGTCAGTCATGCCAGGAAAGTTCCTCCGCACGTTACGCCAGTTGCCCATGCGGGCGACACAACCCCCATGACCGTAGGGCCAGACGGTGAGGTGATTCAGCCCAGTCTCGAACAGAAGGTGATCCCGTTGGTGCGAGCGATCCATGGGCATTGGCGCCTGGAGTTGCCGACGCATCCCAATCATCGGGAGATTGCTTTGGCAAAGGCATGGCTGAGCGCGGGCGGCACGCTATTTTCGCCGCTACCGCAGCAATAGGGGGTGAGGGATGGGTGAGATAACTATTGGCGTCTGGATACTGAGTGCCTCCGTCTTGCTATGCTTACTGGTCGAGGCGTGTGTGGCATTGCCACTTTGGGAAGGGAAGCATATATCCAATGGAGAATACGATGCGTAAGCTGGTGGTTTCCGGTCTGGCGGTCATGGGCATGCTGGGTGGCACCCAGGCCTACGCCAGTGGCGCACTGGATTCCTGCCATCCGCCGACGTTGGCGTCGTTGCCGGTGCCGGCAACGGAAGTGTCAAACATGTTCGACCTGAATAAGGCCGGGTTGGCAAATCGGCTCAGTGATGAAAAGATGATGTTCACCAGGCGTGGTTACCAGACATATTTGAATGTACTCCGGCGTTCAGGGTACCTCGCTGCCGTACAGCGTGGCATGAACATCAGCGCCGAGGCAGACGGCGCGTTCACGTTAAGTGGTTCCTGCAGCGCACCCGCCGTTCGCATCCCGGTCCGGTTTACCTATACCGACGCCCAAGGCACGCGCCATCGCCAAAATACGGTGGATCTGCTGTTTCATGTGGGCAGCGCCTTCCCAATGCCAAAGATTGCGCAGATTGTAGTGATTCCGCCGTTGAAGTTGTCGCATGGCACCGAATAGCCAGAACGGTGCAGGTTCTCGCCGCGAGACCTGACTAACAAAAGGGGAGAATCGACATGAAAATAAACGCACCTTTTTTGAAGTCCCTGATAGTGACCTACCCGCTCTATTTCATCGTTGCCGCCGTGGTGGTCGTTTATGCGGTGGGTAGCGTGATCGGTGGAAGCGGCTCGTCGCACGAACCTGCGACCGGCCCCGATTTTGCCGGAGCCAGCGGCCCATTCGGCAAAGACAACCCCGTTTCAGGCGCCGCCGCCGCCGAGAGACAAATCAACCGGGGACTGCTCGCCCGTCGTGCCGTCCAGGGTATTGCCGACACCTACAACAACCACTAATCAGGAAAACCGCCATGTCTCATACGCACAGAATCCACAAGCAAGCGCTGGCTGCAGCCGTCACGGCGGCCTGCCTGTGCTTTACCGTACAGGCCAGCGCCGGGCTGTTTGGTGCGATTACCAGCATCGCCAATGCAGCCGAGTCTTCCGGCGTGCCGGTTCCGAGCACGGTATATGACGCTGGAAACGTTGTGTCGAACCTGCGGGACGCGCAGCAACAGGTAGCTCCCCAGCAGCAGGAAACTGCGACGCAGATAGCGAGCCCACCCCCCTGTCCGCCTGGGTATAATTGCCAGCCGGTAGCGCCGGTCGCCACGGCCTGTCCTCCCGGCGAAACCTGTACGCCGGATAGCGCGCCGGTCGCGCCCGTAGACGTGTCTCCACAGACGACCCCGCAGCCTTTAACTAACACTAACAAATTTGGAGGGATGTGGACCGCCTTGAAAGGTGCCACCTATATCCAGATTGGCCACGGGCCAACCGTGATCTACGACTATTTTGATCCCATGTGCATGTATTGTTTTAAGCTGTTCGACACGGAGCGCACGCTGATTCATGAGGGATACCTTACCGTCAGATATGTGCCAATAGACCGGGTACAGCCGCAAACCAGCCCCTACATGGATGCCTGGATTCTACAATCGCAGGACCGCGAAGCCCGTCTTGCACGATACGCCAGGCTCATGATTTCCGACAATCAACGGGGTGAATTCAGCAACTTGCCCCGTGCCAACCCATCGGCGGCAACCTCCGCAATATTGGCCCAAAATGAGCATATTTTAGTGCGGTATCATATGACGGACGGTGTGCCCATCATCGTCTACAGGGGTAAGAATGGTAAGGTTCATGCTTTCTACACCCCTGATACAACAACGCCCGCATGGTTGTTGCGGCGCATAGATGCGAGCCGCCGGTCCATACCGCAAGCGGTAGCCACGGCGTGCCCGCCAGGCGAACACTGCACGCCGAGTAGCGGGCCGGTCGCACCCATAGACGTGTCGCCGGTCTACCACAGCAATCCGAACCGATTTAGTAGTTCGCAGCAGTACGAGGATAATGTGCTGAACGCCTCGCTCCCATGACTTCCCTACAGGTCAGGAAATATGAGGATACGGACACTAGATTGCTCATTGCTCTCGCAGCGCGCGGAGGAAGGTTCTGATGCCACTCTACATTGAGCCCCATGCGGGACCCGGCCCAATCATTCAGGTGATCCGATCCGCGCACCGTGAGGTGAGCGTGGGGGTGTACTACCTGACCGACCGTCCCGTCCTGAACGCGCTGAGAGCGGCCCATGCGCGGGGTGTTGATGTGCGTGTCATGATTGAGGGCAAGCCCTACGGCATGAAACCCTGGCAGGTGGCCAAGGAAGCGAGGGCTATCCGGGAAACCGGTGCTACGCTGCATTACGCCCCTTATCGCTTCACCAGTCATGGGGATCATTATGCGTTTCTCCACGAAAAAATGCTCTGCAATGGCCATGAGTGTTCGGTGGGGACCGCCAATATGGATTGGTCGGCCCTCGGTCACAAGAATCGGGAGTATCTCTATGTCACGAAAAACCCTACCGTGGTGCAGGCGGCCAACGCTGTTTTCAACGCTGATTGGTACAACCAGCGCGCACCCGCCGACGCTCATCGTGTATTGGTCTTGTCTCCGGGCACTTCTGCGGCACAACTGATTGCGGTCATTAGCCAACCGGGGCCGGTGAGCATTGAATCGGAGGAACTCGGGCCATACGCTCCGATACTGGATGCCATCGCCGCCAAGGGCCACCTCGCCCGTGTCCTGCTGCCCGCCAGCATCAAGGGGGAGGATAAGCGGGATGTGGCCTTTCTGGAGTCGCGCGGGGTGCAGGTGCGATTGCTACCGGTGAAGCCCATATATTTACACGGAAAGATTTGCGTAGGGGGGCGTGAGGCGTTCCTGGGGAGCGAGAACCTCTCTCAGACCAGCCTTGAGGAGAAC
>JAKAVW010000120.1 GCA_021827445.1 Pseudomonadota bacterium | reverse complement strand
CTTGGCGACGGCCAGTTGGGCCATCTTTGATTAATTTGGGGTGTAAAATGGCGGTTGGTACAGTGAAGTGGTTCAATGACAGCAAGGGGTTTGGGTTCATTACGCCGGAAGATGGCAAGGAAGATGTGTTCGTACATCACTCCGCCATTGAAGGTACGGGGTTCAAGACCCTGGCTGAAGGCGAGCGCGTCAATTTTGAAGTGACTCGTGGTCCGAAGGGTTTGCAGGCCGAGAAGGTCCGCCGGGCTTAATAAGCCCAACGGGTGGCCCTCTCAGAGCCATCCGTTCCCCCTGCGGGGAAAAGCAGTTTTACCGGTCTGGCTTTCGCAATTCCGGTTTTCTTTTATTCAGCTACCGCGCACAGGCTTCTTCCGCTTTACTGCACCAGTGCCACGCTCCTTGGATTTGTACTCACCTTTTGTCGGCTTGGCGGAGAGTATCATCTTGCTCGGCACCCGCGGCTCTTCACGGGCAGCCGAGCGCGGCTTCGCAGGGGCACGTCCCATCGGTGCGCCCGCATCGGTCGGAGCAATCTGCAAAGGCCGTCCAGCGACCCAGACCTTTTGCAGATGCTGCAAAACTGACGACTGTATATCTGCGGGAAGCTCGACAGTGGTATGCTCGGCGTTAATCTGTACCTTGCGAATATTACGGCTGGGTATCCCAGCCTCATTGGCGATCGCGCCGACGATATTTTTAACTTGCGCACCATGGCTTTCGCCCACATCCAGACGGAAGCGACGCATAGCCACCTCCTCCCCTCCCGATCCGGCACCACCGCGCGGCTGCCGTGCGCCACCCCCTCCACTCCGTTCGTTTTCCGGACGGCGACGTGTTGATGGCGGACGGCCAGAACCGGAACCGGTAGAGTCACTGCGCATCGGCTTGGACACTGCGGCCTCAACAGGAACCAAAGGACGCTCTTTCTGCACCATGTAAGCCAGTGCCGCAGCGATCTCCCCTAAACCTATGTCTTTTTCCTGCTGATAATCCGCAATAAGGGACTCAAAAACCGCAAGATCCTGACTATTCAATACGTCCGACAACTGATCCTTGAACTGGCTCATCCGCCGATCCGCAACATCTTCTATGCTGGGCAGATGCATGGCCGTAATCGTCTGGCCAGTCGCCCGCTCGATGGCGTGCAACAAATGGCGTTCGCGCGGCGCGACAAAGAGAATTGCGTCTCCGGTACGTCCGGCGCGCCCGGTGCGGCCAATACGGTGAACATAGGCCTCGGTGTCATTGGGAATGTCATAATTGATCACATGGGTGATCCGTTCGACATCCAAGCCACGGGCTGCTACGTCGGTCGCAACAACAATATCTAGCGTTCCCGCCTTCAGGCGCTCAATGGTCTGTTCGCGCAGCGCCTGACTGAGATCGCCATTGAGGGCGCCACAGGCATAGCCGCGCGCTTCCAGGCGCTCCGCCAGCTCTACCGTCGCCGTTTTAGTGCGCACAAAAACCAGCCAGGCATTACTCTCCTCTACTTCCAAAATACGGGTAAGGGCATCCAGTTTGTGGGTACCGCTGACCTGCCAATAGCGCTGCCGGATGGCGGCCACCGTAGTCGTCGCTGATTTAATACGGATTTCCAGGGGATCGCGCAAATAGGTTTTGGCGATACGGCGGATGGCGTCCGGCATCGTCGCAGAGAACAGTGCCACCTGTCGGCCATCGGGCGTGTGTTTGAGGATATCCTCCACCGCATCAATAAAGCCCATGCGCAGCATCTCGTCGGCTTCATCCAGCACCACCGCCTGCAACTGATCCAGACGCAGGGTTTTGCGGCGCAGGTGATCCTGAATGCGTCCAGGCGTACCCACTACTACCTGCACGCCACGCTGCAGTTGCTTGAGCTGCAGACTCATGGACTGTCCGCCATAGATGGGCAGCACATGGAATCCGGGGAGAAACTTAGCGTAGCTCTGCATCGCCTCAGCCACTTGTATGGCGAGTTCCCGGGTCGGTGCCAGCACCAGCAACTGCGGCACGCGCAGGCCGAGATCGACGCGGCTTAACAACGGCAGCGCAAATGCTGCCGTCTTGCCGGTACCGGTCTGCGCCAGCCCGATAACATCGCGCCCAGCCAACAATGGCGGGATGCTCTGTGCCTGAATGGGCGACGGCTGTTCGTAGCCGATCTCCGCCACCGCTTTCTGGAGCGGTTCAGCGAGGGCGAAATCAATAAAGCGGAGATCGGATTCTTGAGACATGAGCACACCTGGACAACGAATGGAATTCAGCGTCCACACTATACGCTAGTTACGCGCAACTTGCAGCGTTTTCTTCACCCCGTCAAAAGACGTCACGGACTTAATCAGCGTCCAGCACCGCCCGCAGTTGTATCTGGATGGCCGCATCGGCACCCGGTCCGATGGGGGTCTGATCCGGTATGAATGTATCCGTGAAGGCATAGGCATAGCTGACATCCTGCAAACCCAGGCTGCCGAAGAGACGCATCTCCCAGGAGATGTCATCGGCATGTGGCATCAGGGTTGGCCACTGTCCCGCCGTTTCACTCTCCAGGATCGGCCCAAAGAAGATGGCACCCGGCTTGTTACGCAGGCGCATAGCGCAGCTCCCGACCGTACGTCCAGACATGGGCAGAAAGTCAATGGTGCGGGTCAGACGCAGCTTACTATCCAGTGGCACATCAATAGGAACGCCCAGAACCTTACCTTCTGCCAGCTGGGCCACCAGCTTGCAGCCCGCCGACTGCCATTGCGCGACATCCTGCGCCCCAAAGCGACTTGGCAGGAAAAGCACCTGCAAGGGGGCGATGACGCTCAGTTCGGCTTGCAGCCCAGGGCGGAAGCGCGGTGCGTTAATGAGAATACCGCCCGCATCTTTATCCGCCATGAAATAGACGGCGGGGCTTCCCTGTCCGCCTTCCACATGGTAAATGTCCCGGTCAAAAAAGCTGCACAGCTTCTGCATCGTCCTTCTCCTGCTGCCCGGCTGAATGTATCCCGCAAGTATAACCATAATCCGCAGCAGAACTCATCCTGCGGCGCATTGCGGGGTTCAGAGTCTATGGCATAATGCGACCATGGATATCCTTTTGCTGGTCGCCGCGCTCATCATCATCCTCGCCGGCGCCGAGGCATTTATCAACGCACTGGAGCATCTGGGCGACCGTCTGGGCATTTCCGATGGCGTTACCGGTTCTATTTTTGCAGCGGTGGGCACGGCGCTTCCCGAGGCTATGGTGCCTGTTGTTGCGGTTTTTGCCGCGACCAGCGGGCAACCGGTGCACCTGGGAGAAGAGGTGGGGGTAGGTGCCATTCTGGGTGCCCCCATGATGCTGTCCACGCTGACGTTGTTCATGATGGCGCTGTTTGTGTCGCCACAACGCGGCTGGCGCGGAGCATTAAATCCGGAACCTACGGGCTTACGTCGCGATCTTGGCTGGTTTCTGTCCGCCTTTAGCCTGTCCGCCGTTGCCCTCTTTGTGCCCCACCACATTACTTTGGTGCGTATTGGCATCGGTCTGATACTGGTCACCCTGTACTTTCTGTATGTGATGGTGACATTGCGCGCATCTGCAGCGCTGGTCGCCGAAGGTCATGGCACTGAGGCAGGACATGCCTTGTATCTCAGCAAGACCGGCCTGCCCACAAAAATGTCGGTCATTTTGATCCAGCTTGCCATAGGACTTGGCATGATTGTCTTCGGTGCCAGCCTCTTCGTCGATGGGATTGAGGGGCTCTCGCACTGGCTCAGCATTTCTGCACTGATCCTGTCTTTGCTGGTGGTGCCCGTCGCCACGGAATTGCCAGAAAAGATCAACAGCATCCTCTGGATTCGCCGCGGCAAGGATACGCTGGCTTTTGGCAACATCACCGGGGCACTGGTCTTTCAAGGGAGTCTGCTGCCAGCTATTGGGGTGCTGTTAACTCCCTGGTCGCCCTCCCCCCCCGTTCTGCTGAGCGCAGGACTCACGCTGCTGGCCGGGGGATACACTTATCTTTTGGTGCGCCGCGGCGTTACCCTGCGACCCTATCATTTTCTTTTCAATGGCGTGTGTTACGGGGCTTACTTCTTCGCCCTTACCTGACCACTCGAAAGGTCTCGCCGCGCGGTGGTGCCTTTTGCTAGACTACAAACCGTAGCCCCGGTAGCTCAGTGGATAGAGCAACCGCCTCCTAAGCGGTAGGTCGCGCGTTCGATTCGCGCTCGGGGCACCAAACAAAACAAATAGTTACACAACATTCCAAGCCATCAAAACCCAGCCATGGGGCACTCATGGGACACTAAGCCGCAAGCCGTGGGCACTCACCGGCACCCAAACCGCACCCTTAAACCTTCCCTCTGGCGTCACCGTGACAAGCCCCTTGCTTGTGGATAAGTGCCCTATTTTGCCCCGCACTGCCCCATGAGTGCCCCATGCTCTGTTTCATGGCGGACTGTTCATATATAATTCATTGCGTTGTGTTGTCACAGCATGGGCTTGCTCAGCCTGAGTTGCGATGTGTTGCCGTGGGTGTATAATAAAAAACAGGCCGGGGGGTGTAATCAGCACCCGCCCGACCCTACCAAGGCAAACTGACAAGGAGCCTGCAATGGATAAGCACAGTTTACCGCATACAGCGCCAGCCCTCACCACTTGGAGGGCTTGAACATGGCCGCCATAGAGAAGCGCACCGGCACCGATGGCACAACATCCTACCGGGTGAAGGTCAGACTACGGGGCCAGCCTGTCCAGTCCGCCACGTTCGCCAGTCTCAGCAAGGCTAAGCAATGGGCCACCCAGACCGAGGCAGCCATAAGGGAAGGTCGGTACTTCCAGACCGTGGAAGCCAAACGCCACACACTGGCGGAGGCTATCGAGCGTTATGAACGGGAGAAGTTGCCGGGCATCAAGACAGCGCACAACCGCCGCCCTCTGTTGCACTGGTGGCGGGACAAGCTGGGCACCGTGACACTGGCAGACCTGACAGCGCCAGCCATCAATGACGCATTGCAGGCGTTGGCACTGGAACCCAGCGAACGCCACCCGGACAGGCCCCGCGCCGCTCAGACGGTATCCCACTATAGGCAGGCTTTGGCGTCTGTACTATCCGAGGCCGTGAAAACTTGGGAATGGATGGAGCAAAGCCCCATGCACCGCGTACCCAAGCCAGCCCTACCCCGTGGCCGCGTGCGGTATCTCAGCGACGATGAGCGCACCCGTCTGCTGACCGCCTGCAAAGAATCCGCCAATGATGACCTGTATCTTGCCGTGCTGCTGGCGCTGACCACTGGCGGCAGGCAGGCCGAGACGATGGCCGCGTCATGGTCACAGATAGACCTGAACAGGGCCACCTTGCAGCTTGAGGAAACGAAGAACGGCAGCCGCCGCGCTCTGCACCTCACCGCGCCCGTGCTGGAAATGCTCAAGGAACGGGCCAAGGTGCGCCGAATAGATACGGGCCTGCTGTTCCCTTCCCGCGTGAATCCTAAGCAGGCCGTGGACTTGCGGCAGCCTTGGGAAAAGGCGTTACAGACGGCAGGCGTTGATGGCTTCCACTGGCATGACCTGCGCCATACGTTCGCAAGCATGGCGGCAATGAACGGGGCCAGCCTGCCCGAACTCGCCGCGCTGCTGGGTCATAAAACGCTGGCGATGGTCCAGAGATACGCGCACCTATCGCCTCAGCATACCGCTTCACTGGCGGAACGAGTCGCCTCTAAGATGATGGGCGGGAGTGCGGTATGAGCAGCCCGCGCGTGGAAGATATGAGGCAATGGTTACAGGATGCAACCCCGGAGCAGCGGCAAGAATTGGAGCGCATCAATCAGGCTGCTGCGGAGACTGCTGGGGATTGTATGGATAAGATTAATGAGCTTGTGGACACCTTAAAGCCGGGACTGCGAAGAATGGCCCAATGGATGGAGTCACCGGAGGGGGTGGCTATCATTGCCCACTTCGAGGGCATCGCGTTACTGGTGGAAACTTTCAACGAACTGCAAGACAGCCCCGTTATTCAAGGTTCGCCATTGGCCGCCGAGTTTGTGCGGAACGTGCTAGATGAGTTCGACAAGATGCAGGGCACCGCCAACCCTAGCGACGCGCTGGCGTCGAGCCTTGCAGATAAGATACAGGCAGAGTTATCCAATCGCGGAAAAGATGCAGTAAACAGCCGGAAGGACAGGCAGGCGACGCCAGAGCTTAAAGAGTTTGCTATACAGCTATACCATCAAGGGCCATTCAGTGGCGGGCAATGGGCGGATTTACCCACCGCCGCCCGCGCCATTGAACTGAAGGTAAACGCCAAGGCTGCGGAACTGGGCTGGAAGCGCAAAAAAACACTGTTCAGCTATCAAGTCATTCAGGGCTGGATAGAGAAAGGTTTAGAGCCTACAGAGTAAAAACTAAGGCGCTTTAGTGCCTACCAAGTAAACACTAAATAATATTGTTAAAACAGTCTGTTGCGTATTTTTACAGTCATTTTATTGTGTTTCCATGCCCTCACCGCCGCGATAAACGGCAATTTACAGAGGCCAAACGCAATGCAAGACGCAACCAATAACCCGCAATTCCTGACCGTCCGCCAGTTCACCGAAAAACAGCCCGCCTTTACCGCTGGCGGCATCCGTTCCTTGCTGTTCTATCGCGGCGACGACGCCGAGAAGTCCGGGGCCGTGGTTCGCTTCGGTCGCCGCGTATTGATTGATGAGCCGCGCTTCCTCTCGTGGGTTCGGGAAGGTGGAGCAAAGCATATCCGCGGTGCAGCATGAGCGCCGCGCCAGAGAAGCGGGAGCGCCCGACCGTGGACCGCTGGGCATCCGAAAAGCTGGAGGCGGGCGAGCCTATCAGCCACCCGCGCCAGATACGGGAAACAGGTCATTGGCGCTTGGCCGCGTGGGTCCACAAAGAACGCAAGCGCGGGGCCAACATCAAGACGCTGAGAGGTCCGGGCGGCATTGCTGTTTATGTCATGCCGGGCGCTGGGCCTCAAGGGGAGATGTTCGAGGTAGGGGGTGGCGCTGTTGCGAGCAGCGCCGGGGATTCTGCGAACGGGGAAGCCACCGAAGAAAGCGACGGGGGCGACCATGCAAAATAATACCCCTACCCTGCTGATTTTGCTATGGGCCGCCTTCCCTATTGCCTACGCTCTGGGCGTCCTAGTTTGGGTGCGTCGCCAGCGCATCGAGGAGGCCCGCCATGGTAAATAATCCTCTGGTGGCCTTTCAGGAAGCCATGCAAGCCGCTGGTGTCTTTCTTGCGGCAGATGCCCATATCACCCCAGACGGTCAGCTACACCGTGCCCATGCTGCTGATGACAAGGCCGGGGCGCTTTCAATTTGGTACAACTTCCACCCGGACGCGCCCGCCTCTGGTGCTGCTGGCAATTGGCGGACAGGTGCGCGTCTGACGTGGTGCGGAAAGCGTTTGCAGTCGCTCACCACCGCCGAGCGCGAAACCCTGCGCCACCGCATTGAGGAGGACAAGCGCCGCGCTCAGGAGGCCACAGAAGCCCGTCACCGTGACGCGGCAGCCCGTGCGCTTCGGGTGTGGGCCGATGCAGCCCCAGCAAATCCAGACCATCCATATCTGACCCGCAAGCAAATTGCGCCAGGCATCGCTCGCCAGTCCGGGGCGTCTCTGGTCCTGCCTGTTCATGACTTCTCAGGGGCGTTGCATGGCCTGCAATTCATACAGCCGGACAGTAGCAAACGCTTCATATCCGGTATGCGTAAAGCTGGATGTTTCACCCCTGTAAACGGGATGCCATCGCCTGATGCCCGCCTGCTGATATGTGAAGGCTGGGCCACTGGTCAGACCTTGGCGGCACTCTCACCGGGGGCCGTGGTACTCGCTGCGCTGGATGCAGGGAATATGCAGGCAGTCGCTTGTGAAGCCCGACGCCTGTTTCCTGCGCTGGACATCGTGATATGTGCCGACCTTGGCGAAATTGGCATGACGAAAGCCAAGGCCGCCGCTATCGCCTCCCGTGCCAAATGGATATGGCCTCACCTCCCAGACGATGCACCGGCATGGGTGAATGATTTTAACGACTGGTCAGCATGGCGGACATCCCAGCGGCAGGGGGTGGCGTCATGAGTTGGGCTGATGAGTCGCCACCCTTGGACACCTACGACGATGAGAAGCCAGCCGCCACCGTCTCACGTCCTGCTGCTGGTCCTGCGCCTGATATTGAGATGCCAGAGCCACAGGCACCACGTCCGCCCCTCTTGCGGCACGTCCGGGAATTACTGACCAATCCACCCGCCGTCCGTTGGCTGATACGCGGCATCATCGAGGCGGACACGCTGGCGCTGTTGTACGGACAGCCGGGAGCCGGAAAGTCTTTTATTGCTCTCAGCATGGCGGCATCCATCGCTTGCGGGTCCGACTGGTACGACCACCGAGTCACCCAAGGGCCAGCCGTTTACATTTTGGGCGAAGGTGGCGGGGGCGTATCTCGCCGCCTGCGGGCATGGCAAAACAGCAACCCAGATGCACGACTACAGAACGCGCCGCTTTATGTGTCCTCTCGCATGGTTCCCTTGGGTGAAGCTGAGGCCGTGCAAGAAATCGCCGCCGCCATCGAGGAATCAGGTGCAGGCAAACCGTCCTCAGTCTGGATTGACACCCTTG
>JAKAVW010000119.1 GCA_021827445.1 Pseudomonadota bacterium | reverse complement strand
ACTTTGGGCCTATACCACCACCCCGAAGGACCGGCAGTTGCGCCTGTATCTTACGGGCAAGATCGGTTACATGGAGAGTCTGGAGATTCTGGCGCAACGCTATCCGGATGGATCGGCCATGAAGGATCTGGCATTGCGCAAGAAGATCGAGAAGATCAAGGAAATGCAGGCGATGATGGCCGAAAGAGATGAGGACGGGATGGACCCGGATGTAAAAAGCCTGGGAGAGGAATTGGCCCGCCTCTGGAATGAGTTTGTCCTGAGGGATTTACGCAAGGCGAGTTAACAGGAGAGATGATGATGACTGAAAAGGAAAACACCGGCATGTCCATCCTGGGGCTATTGCGGGACGCCGCATCCGAAGCCAGCCTTTGCATCATTGATGTAGGGCAAACCATGCGTCACTCACTACTGATAGGCGAAACTCGGGACGCCGCCATTGCGGAACACCTCAAGTCTGCCCTGAGTACCCAGGAAAATTGTGTGAGCACCACCATTCACAAGAGAACCGATCAGGAGAACCATTATGCGTAACGCTTCCATCACTTCAGTGCTTGTTCTGGTTGGCACTCTGGCCCTGTCTGGTTGTGCCAACAATCCCTACGCCAGCAACGGCACTACGGCGGATACGGGTGGTGGTGCGCTCCTGGGAGCGCTGGCCGGTGCCGTGATCGGCAACCAGACCGGAGCGCCCCTGGCCGGGGCTGCCATCGGCGCGGGCGTAGGCGGACTGGCCGGGTATGCCGTGGGACACAACGGAAGCCGGCAGCAGAACCAACCGCCACAACCGGGATACTACGCGCCGCCTGCCAACAATCCGTCGTGTCCACCGGGATACACTTGTGTCCCTGAGAACTGAACCGTTTTTGCCCTGTCCCGGACCTCATGCACCTTTTGCGGAATATGTAGAGGCGGTTGCGCTCTGGTATCGTCATTTTCTGGCGATGCAGCCCAATGATTACCACGGAAGACGATGGGCCGAGCGTATGGTGGAATCCACGCTGGTAATGCTCTACCAGCGTTGGGATCGCCGGGAAATCCTTGCCGAAGGCATCCGGCAGGGTTGCACCCCGGCAGGGGATTGCACCCGGCAGGATGATAGTTCGCAAGAGACGTGCAGTCCCCAGGCTGACAACTGGCAGACTTGCAGTCGGCAGACCTGCAGTCGGCAGACCACGCGACAAAGTGCGCGGGTACCAGCGAAAAGCACTACGGGAAACGGGGTATTGCAACACCCCGGCGGGCAGATGGGCCTGCTTTGATGCCCTGGACGGTACGGTAAACACGGCAGACTTCGCCGATTCCTGCTACCATAAACCGGAGTCAATACAGGAGGTGATCTGCATGCTTTGGCTATTGGCGGTGATCGGCATTCCCATTCTGGTCATTCTGTCGCTGTTTTTTTCGGCGGCTAACGACTTTTGGCAAATCATGACGTTCCGGATCAGTTTTTCGCGGCTATTCGACGATCTGGCGCACGTTCTGGCGATTTTGGTGCTGGGCGCGCTGGCGGAATTGTTCAGCTTGTATATGCTGCTCACTCATATTCTTTAACCATGGCATATCTTTCCCTCAACCTTCTTTGCCTCTTTCATTCTGTCCATCGTCCAAGATGAAAAAGCATCCAGCCCACTCCGGCCAATATAGACAGTAGTTCCATCGCGGCGATCAGGGCGCGCTGGAATTACCGGTATTCAGAGCGCCCTGATCGCTTCGATTCGCTTTTCCATGTCAGGATGCGTCGCGAACAGACCGCCCATGGGGCCGTGGATATAGGACGTGGCCAACGCGTCTTTGCGCGGGTTCACATCCACCGGCACCCTTTCCAGCCGCCGCAAGGCGCCGATCATGGATTCCTTGCCCCACAACCGGGCAGAGAACGCATCCGCGCCATATTCCCGATGCCGCGAGAACGCGGTGATCGGGATGAGCGCCAGAAACGACAATCCAATCTCGAATGCGATGGTGATCACGAGTTGCGTCAGGATATTGTTGCCCAGGTACCGGCCAGCGAGGTTACCCATCCAGATCACGTAGCTGTTCATGAGACCCATGAGCAAGGTGGTGCTCAGCATGTCCCCGTTGGCAATGTGGCCCATCTCATGTCCCAACACCGACCGCAGCGTGCTAGCATCCAGGAGGTTAAGCAGGCCCGTGCTGACCGCGATCATGGCACTGCGATGGGTGGCGCCTGTGGCGAAAGCGTTGGGTCGGTCATCCGCATAGATCCAGATTTCCGGCATTGGCAATTGGGCTTTTTGCGCCGTCTCGGCGGCAAGCTGCCAGATCTGGCCGTTCACACCAACATCACCCTGGTGCGCCTGGACCATGTGGAACATGCGCTTAACCAGCCATTTCGACAGAAACAGGGACAAAAACGCCCCACCAAACCCAAAGAGCAGCGCGAAGCCGACCAGGTGCAATCGCACATGGAAAATCGCCAGCGTGGCAGACAAGGTTATGACAAACAATAGATTGACTGCAAACATCAGTGCAAGTGCTTTCAGAGAACGCATACTTCACCTCCTCAAATGTCGAAACAAATTTTACGGCTTAGCTTCTGAAATATTAGACCCTTTCTCCGTGTCCGCAAATGGACCGGGTGATGGATGCACCGGCGCTTCTCCTGCGGACGGCTTTGCCGGTACAGCGCCATTCGCTTGATCGTCGGCATAGATACGCGCCGCGATCGCGTCTGCGTCAAAGCTAATCTGGGTCACAGCCGCCCGGTACTGTGCTACCGCTTGCGTAACCGGCTGGGCCGATATGGCAAGCTCAGGATGCATCATCTTCCGGTCCCCGAGCCGACGATTTCCGTGTGGCTACCCATCCCAGAACCGCCCCGGCCCCGAACGTGGCGACACTCCATCCCAGGGTCCGCAACGCCGTCGTACCGCTATCTTCTGCGCGTAGATTTGATGTTGTATCCCGGCCATGCTGGCTGGCAACTGGCGTTTTAACCGTTGTGCGACGCCCAATCATATAAGGGATGCTCATGCTGCACTCTCCTTTAGTGCTTCCTGTATGTATTCCCGCAGCCACTCCTGGTTATCCCATGCGCCATGACGCACCATGCCGGCCATCAGCTTCTCGACCGCACTACCTGGTACCGTATCCGCCCATTCGTGAAAATCCGGGTCATCGTCATAGGCGTTTATCAGTGCGCCCATCGTAAGCGTGTACCCTGCCGGCAAGTGGCCCGCGTCGACGTGCCGGAAAATGCGGGCAGCGATGTGTTGAATGTTGGCCATGTTAAAACCCCTTCGATTCCAGTTTTTCGTAACGGTACATTTCGCTCAGAACGTATATCGTCAGATACCCATAAAGTCCCATGCAAATGTTGACGCCCAAAGATATGCCCGCACCTATTGCCATGAAGTTCACGAGACATCTCCTTTCACTGGCGCATGTTTTTCCGTATGGCGTTTGTCAATGGCGGATTGCAGCAATTCCTGCGCTTTATTTCGACTGTTCGCGTCGCCCTCACGCATCAACCGGAAAATCTCCACCGATAGCTTGCTGGTTTTTTCTGGAAGTTCGTGTGATACCGCATGTTTCATTTTCCTGCTCACAAAACACTCCTTTGTATCTGTGAATCACCACGCCAACAGGTTACGACCGCGACGAAATAGCAGGGAGTTGCACCCCGGCAGGGGGTTGCACCACGGCATGAGCGGATGGCATTCGTTGCGTCGGATGCGTATATGCGACCTGCGGAACCAATTGACCTGATCCTTCACCGTAACGGGCAGCGTGTCCGTTGGTGGCGTCGATCAGGAAACCAAAGACCAGACCGATAACAAAAGCCCCCAGTGCCGCCACTTCGACGTGATGTTTGATGGTGTGGGTCAATCTCTTACGGTCTTCGTGACTCCAGCCTTTAGTGAGCGTTCCAATGCGCTTCGGCAGAGAAAAAGGGCATAATTGCGCTGGCTGAACCTCCGGGGTCCGTACTGACGGATCACTCGATACTGGTGGTGATGGAATCAAGGCATCTGCGATCTGGTCTATCGTCCATTGTGTATTTGTACCGCCGCCTGCCGTAACCGGGTCCGAAACAGTACCGTTGGTTTTATCGTAATAAATATGTATCCCCAAAATGCGTGATGCCATTTCCAGCCCCGCATCGCGCGCATCAGGTGGCAGATCATCCAGGAACTTGAATTCTATATTTTTCCAGCAAAGCAACTCTTCAAGTGACAGAATGCCCTCAATGGGTTCTGAAAGAGAAGAATCCTGCATAATCGGCTTTCCTGGTGGATGCACCCATGCCGGGAGTGGATCTGCTGGATGTGTTTCTATTCGGCGAGATGATACCGGTGGATACCCGATACTTTTTTGCATTTCATGGCGCAGTACAAACAATTTCTCCAGTATCTCGCTATGAGACATGCTCCACGAATAATGATGAACCTCAAAAAGTAGATAGAGGCGTTCCGTAAATACCGTGCGCAACGGTTCAGAAATAGGGAAATCATCAGGATACTCGATAATGACTTTCATGCAGTCTTCCTTATTTATGGCGCGTTATCGGGACGGGAATTCCAACAAGCGGATCAGCTTCTGGCCGGAAAGGATCGTTACCTGCTCACTCAAAAGATTCACACCTGCTGGTGTTCGTCCGGTATGCACGAAAAATCCACATTCCAGATTTTCATTGCGCAAATCTCTGACAAACTGTTTCACATGGTCCGTTTTGATGGCTCCCTTGTAGCGTTTGCACTGGATGCCCCACCATGTTCCTTTTTGAAAGATTCGACCGTCGATGCCACCATCACCGCTGTAGCGGGTATTGCGTTGCACCAGCCAGCCCTCTTTCTGAAAAGCATCGAGTACCAGTTCCTCGAATACCAGAGGATCGAGCTTGCGCAAGTACGCTATGCGACGCGCAAAGGTTTCCTGCGCGTCCTTGCCCACAATTTCAGAAATCGTGATGGCGCGACGTCCGGCCGCATCCTGACGCCGACGATGACCGCGTTTTTTGCGGGACTGAATGCGCGAAAACCAGGCGCGACCGCGTGCTATCCATCCGCTCAACATTTTCCGATCCATTCTCCGCGCCAGCGCAGGGAAGGACGCTGTGGAGCCTGCAATGAATGAATCAGGCACAAGGCATCCCGAAGCGCCGCCTGCAATTCATCCACCATGCCCGGATACAGACGTGGATCTGGGCAATTCCGTCGCGTGAGGCCGCGCCAGTAATTGATCTGCACCTTTACTTCCAGAGGAGATGCCATTGCGACCCATCCCGGATCATGTCGATCACGCCGCGATGCCCCAAAGAGGGATGGCCACGAAATTTCATGTACACGGAGCAGGCGCGCACATCGGGTTTGCTCGTGGGTACGCACTTTTCGACGTGAGTGTGTATCAAACTTTCGTAAATGAAGGTGTGATGATGGTGCTCCGGCCAATGCAGATGCAGAGAATGATTCCCCGTAAGAGATTTGACGAAGGCCAGCTTGACGACTTTCTTGGGCGGTTCGGAATGCATGGCACAACCGGCCAGACCCAGGGCCGCGGCGATGAACAGCACCTCTTTCATGCGAGACATGATTTTCTCCTTTTCCGGGTTTTCACGTTTTTCACAATTCTCAAACCCTTGGTGCCGCAGGTCCTGCGGTCAGAGGTCTTGCAGACGGCAGGTCTTGCAGACGGCAGGTCTTGCAGCCCGCAGGGCTTGCCGCCTGCAGGGCTTGCCGCCTGCAGGGCTTGCCGCCCGCAGGGCTCTGCACGCAAAAAAGCCCGGAGCGTGTCCGGGCGAGTTCCGCAAAAAAGCGGAGGAGATGTGCAGCAATCCTTTGGTGCCGTAAGGAAATTACTCGCAAAGTCCGTAAGCGGATGTACAGACGGGCAAATCGAGCCGATCAAACAGATCCACCGTGCCGTTATCGCCCTTGGCCCACTCCACACGGGCACGGATGTTGAGGTCGGCAAAAATGGCCCGACGATCTTTGCGGTCGTCGGCATCGCACATAAAGGTGGAAAAGCCACGTTTCGATACTTGCCCGACCAACCATTCCCAATCTTCTATGCGGTCTATTTCTTCTGGATAGCGATAAGCGGTCTGGGCTAAACCTTGCTTGTTGGTATTGATGCACACGCACCCAACCCGGCTTTGCCCCTGAGAATAAAGAGGATTCAAGGGGCAGCCCTGGGAGCGCACAAAGTCCACGGTCTGTTGTGCGGTCCAGTCCACCAGAGGCCGAAAAGCCCATAGCTTTGGGCCGATACGTTCCAGGCGTTTCGCGTTACGGCGATTCGGGGATTCATCACGGCGAATCCCTTGCCAGGAGACGACCGAAAAGCCCTGGTCAATCAGATCGAGTTGGAAAGTTACGGCGATATTGCGCTTGAGTTCTTCGGTGCAGAATTGGGCCATCCGGGACGGAAACCGGCCTTTCCATAGGCATAAATCCAGAAACGGATTGCCAGTCGGATGCAGAACCGCCAGTGCCCGACGCTTGGCCTTGTTGGACCAGCGCACCTTCTTACCATGCGCCTTGCGCATTTTCGGAATAATCTCTTGCACATCCACGCCGTTCAGCCGAGCCGTTCGATACCTGATATTCCCTTGGCTGTCTCGTGCCGGCACAATCCGTCCCTGGGCATCTCGAACCGGCACCCGCTGATATTCCCGTTTCGTTCGTTGGTCGTTGGCGATAAATCGACGCTTGGCGGCGATCTCAGCAGAAAAATTCGCCTTGAGCCGATGGATTCGGATGCCCAGATGACGCTCCAGATCATCCAGATACGCATGCGTAACCGGGATTTCATTGCCCGTATCGCAAAAAATCGCCACGATCTGCTCACGCGGTACGCGCTCCAGCGCCAGCAGCAAGGTCGCCGTGGAGTCCTTGCCGCCCGAGACGCTGATGACGTGGCGAATATGCACCTTACTTTTCCGCGCTCTTGAACCAACTGGTGGGAGTAGGGAAATATCCTTTCAGGATGGCCGCATGAATCTCCGCCTTTGTCGGTACCCGCAAAACCAGTTTTCGATCATGGGGCTGTGCCCGGAGTATGGCGGTCGGCATGATTTGCCGGTTGATGGCGGACACCATCTGCTGCACATTGCTATCCTGCTGATCGACGTAAACCGAAGGCATGAAGGATGGCTGCGGTTTGGCGAACTCCATGCTCCAGCCCATCGCGGTGGCCAGATTGAAGGCCACCATATTCACCGGACCCTCCCAATGGAAATGGAAGCGATCCTGCATCGCCTTCTGATGTGAGGGCGCAATGGCTACGACCGGTGGATGGGTCTGTACAAACAACACTTCGGACACCCGTTGCTGTGCCTGGGCCGCCATTTGCGAGGACCGTAACAACACCGAGGGGATCGACTCCGTCATCGGTTCCGCCACCGGACGAGAGAGATGAGGCGCGCAGCCGGCCAGAGCTAGCACCATCACCAGGCTTGCAGTCCGCAGTTTCGCGGCCGCCAGACTTGCGGCCCCTACGATATTGGGCTTTTTTTTCAGGGTAGACATGGGGATACACTCCTTGTTTGCGATGGGTTTTGGATGAGGGTCAACAGGAAATCGTTAAAATCGTTGCAGCCTTGCGGGGGTACGAGAATTCGGGTGTCGGGATGCAATTGCCGAAAAAACTGCGCGGCCTGGATGCCCGCCGGGTCATTGTCCTGGAGCAGCCAGACCGGCTTGTCCGTGGGCGCGAACCAGTTTTTGATCTGCGAGGTCCCCAGGCAGGCGTGCGCCTCGACGGATTCCGTGAGCGTGCCCTGCATGCTCTGGATGCGCAGCCAGGCCAGCACGGTTTCGATGCCTTCACCAATCACCTGAATCGGGCTTTGCTCGGTACCGTACAGATGCACGCTGCTACCGATCATGCCCTGATCCAGGATGCCGTAGGATTTTTTCGTCTGCTCGATGGGTGCCTTGCTCTGTTTGGCGTCCACGGGGCCATTGCGCAGATCCGGATTCAGCCAGATGCGCTGCATCCCGACGAATTTCCGGTCGGCAAAGGCGTTTGCGCCGTCGCAGGGACGGGTCACCCAGGCGATCAGGGCGGGACCGGACCAGTTCTGTTTGCGGTCGGGCAGGTCAGGATGAAAATGCAGGTGGGGCGGCATCCGGAACCTCTCGCCCATGCCTCGGGAAATCCAGTAGTTGCGCACGGTCTGCAGGGCGATCCCGTCCAGTTGTGGCAGTGGGATGGACTCCTGAAAAATGCGCATCAGATAGTCATAGCGGCGTTGCGCTTCCGTTTCTGGACGCGCGCCGGGCGCGATCTTCAGGTCCTGCCAGTGGATGACCTGCGGCACCCCCGGTGCCTGGATGGTTACGGACTGCGGGGGAGGGGGTGCGTCGCTGATTCTGATCCCGCCCACAGGGAGTTTGCCGCCGCCGGCCCTCGGCGCGAAATCCACCAGAGTCACCCGCGCCACTTCCTCCAGGGCGCGCTCGAAGGTCCAGCCGTACACATGCTCCAGAAGTGCCCATCCGGACCCGGCCAGCACCTCGCCGGTACCCTGGGAACAGAGGAAGGAACCCGTACCATCCTTGTTGTCAAAACGAAAGCGGTCTTTTCCGCCACAACCGGGGCAGGGGCAGTTTTTCCCTTTCAACGCCGAGGCC
>JAKAVW010000118.1 GCA_021827445.1 Pseudomonadota bacterium | reverse complement strand
TGGCACCTGCAAAAAGCTCGGCGCTTTATAGCCATCAAAGACGATATCCGCATAGGCCAGATCATGCACCACCCAAATACGGTGCTCCTTGGCAAACGCGACAATCCGTTCTAAAAAGTCCAGCTCCACGACCGCCGCCGTCGGGTTGTGGGGGAAGTTGATCACCAGCATCTTCGGCTTCGGCCAGGCGGCCTTGACGGCCTTTTCCAGTTCCTCGAAGAAATCCACCCCCGGCAGCATCGGCACATGGCGCACGTCGGCGCCCGAGATGACAAAGCCGTAGGGATGGATGGGATAAGTCGGACTCGGCACCAGCACCGTATCGCCGGGACCCATGGTCGCCAGCGCCAGATGGGCAATGCCCTCTTTCGAGCCGATGGTGACGATGGCCTCCGACTCCGGATCAAGCTGCACGCCATAGCGCCGTTCGTACCAACCCGTGATGGCGCGCCGCAAACGGGGAATGCCGCGCGACACGCTGTAGCGATGGGTATCGCCGCGCTGGGCCGTTTCACAGAGTTTGTCGACAATGTACTGCGGTGTAGGCTGGTCGGGATTACCCATGCCAAAGTCGATGATATCCTCGCCCCGCTTGCGGGCCTGATTCTTCAGGTCCGTAACGATGTTGAATACATAAGGGGGCAGACGGCGGATACGTTCAAAATCACTGTTCATGGTGGCGCGGGCCTTCAGGGTTGTAGCGAATGCCGAAATCGAAGAACAATAGAGAGGCAAAGCGGGCCTGTCAATCCGCATGAAGGACATTCAACATGAAATTACACCTGCAACGCGACGGTCACCGCAATCTCATCCATGCCTATGGGCCACAGGGCATCGTCATCCACGGCAAGAGCCACGCACACGGCCTGCTGGTCAGCGCCGACTGGCTGCGCAGCCCCTGGGGACCAGAACATATCGACGCGCTCCAGCTCTCGCACTTTGCCGAAGTACTGGCGCGCAAGCCCGATATTGTGTTGCTGGGCACTGGCAAGCGTCAGCATTTTCCGCTGGAACTCATGCGTGCCCTACGCATCGCTGATCTCGCCGTAGAGGTGATGGACACCAGCGCCGCCTGTCGCACTTACAACATTCTGCTGGCCGAAGATCGCGTGGTCATCGCCGCCCTGTTGCCGCCCGAAGCCTGAACCCGCCGCCGTCAGCCGAAGAGGCTCTCCGGCGTCAGCCCTTCCCTTTCAATGTAATGGCGCAGCACCAGCAATGCCTCTACTTGAATCTGCCGCACCCGTTCCCGGGTAACGCCGAGGCGAGAACCAACCTCTTCCAGCGTCGCCCCGTCGGTACCATCCAGCCCGAAACGCCAGAGCAGTACCAGCCGATGCTTCTCGGTCATGGTTGCAATCCACTGGTGCACCTGATGAGAGAGATCCCGATCGGCCAAGCCCTCTTCCAAGCCCAACGCATCAACATCGGCCACAATTTCCGCAAGAGGACGATCCGACTCGCGGCCTTGGGACACATCCAGGCTCGTCACCCGGCCATCCATTTCCAGACAGCCACGCACCGCGTCTACGGGGCGGTCCAAAGCCTCTGCCACCTCCTCTGGCGTCGGCTCCCGTTGCAGAGTTTGCCCGAGACAGCGGGCGGCGCGCAGCACGGCGCTGAGTTCCTTCATGACGTGAATGGGCAGGCGGATGGTGCGGGTCTGATTCATCAGCGCCCGCTCGATATTCTGGCGAATCCACCAAGTCGCGTAGGTGGAAAAGCGAAAACCGCGCTCCGGATCAAATTTCTCCACCGCCCGGATCAGCCCGAGATTGCCTTCTTCGATCAGGTCCAGGAGTGGCAACCCCCGGTTGATATAACGCCGCGCCACCTTTACCACCAGACGCAGGTTACTCTCTATCATGGTGCAGCGTGCCGCCTGGTCCCCCGCCTGAACCCGGCGCCCCAGGGTGACCTCCTGTTCTGCCGTCAGCAGCGGACTATGACCGATCTCCCGAAGATAACAGCGGGTGGCATCCCAGTCGTGTGCCTCACCAAAATCTTCTGCCCCATCGGCTTTTTCCGGATTATCCTCTTCCTTCTCTGAGGCTCCTGCCTGAACGTCCTCTTCCTCGTCCCTGTTCGCGCTTTTCATCCGACACACTCTCCAGAGGCCACCGCAACCGTTCCCGCCAGCAAGGGGACAAAATGGCAGGTACCCAGCGGAATCACCTGCGCCGCACTGCCATCCCAATGACTGACTTGCAGATGCTGCCTGCCACATTCTTCCACCGGCATCACCAGACTACCCCCGGCCCGCAACTGGCGATAAAGGGGCGCCAGGGCGCAGGGCACGGCAGCCGTGATGACAATCGCATCAAAGGGCGCCTTTTCCGGCCAGCCGCCACTGCCATCTCCGTGATGCAGATGCACCTGACGGTAGCCCAGCCGCCCCAGCAACACCTCCGCCATCTCCTGAAGCGGGCCGATACGCTCAATGCTGAAGACCGCGGCCCCCAGCTCTGCCAACACGGCGGTCTGGTAGGCAGAACCAGTGCCGATCTCCAGCACCCGCTGCGGCACCTCCCTGTCCTCCAGGATCGCCTCCATCATCCGCGCCACGGTCCAGGGCTGGGAAATAGTCTGCCCATAACCGATGGGCAAGGATACCGGCTCATAGGCACGCCCCGCCAGCGCCTGCGCGACAAAGCGATGGCGCGGAACCCGGTTCATCGCGTCCAGCACCCGCTCGTCACGGATGCCTTCCGCGCGCAGACGGAGCACCATCCGCCCCCTGGTACGCGGGGAGATCATGCCGACTTCAGGACTCAAGGCTAGCAATGAAGCAGCCATTGGCTCAAACCATCGAGAAAATTGTAGCGGGTCATATCCAGATCCAACGGTGTAATGGAGACGTAACCGCGGCGCACCGCGTCAAAGTCGGTACCAGGACCGGCATCGGCCTCCCGCCCGGAAGGGCCAATCCAGTAAACGGGATCGCCGCGAGGATCCGCCGCCGGTATCACCATGTCGCTCTTGTGGCGACGCCCCAGACGCGTCACTTCAAATCCGCGGATTTCATCGTAGGGCAAATCCGGTACGTTCACATTGAGAATGGTATCGGCAGGCAGCGCATGACTCAGCACCCCGGTCACCAACTTGGCGGCGACCCGCGCCGCGGTCGAAAAGTGGGTGCAATCGCGTCCGGCCAGGGAAACCGCAATGGCAGGCAAGCCGAGAAAACGTCCCTCGGTAGCGGCGGCCACGGTGCCTGAGTAGAGCACATCGTCCCCCATGTTGGCCCCCCGATTGATACCGGAGACCACCATGTCAGGCGTTTCCGCGAAGATGCCGGTGACGGCAAGGTGGACGCAGTCCGTGGGCGTGCCGCCGACCAGATAGTGAAATCCATTGAGCCCGGTACGCATCCGCAGCGGCCGGTCCAGGGTGAGGGAGTTGCTGGCGCCGCTACGATCCTGCTCCGGCGCCAGCACTTCCAAATCGCCTAAAGGTCTTATTGCTTCAGCGAGTGCCGCCAGTCCCGGTGCCAGATAACCATCGTCGTTACTGAGCAAGAAACGCGGCATTAGGTCTCCCAAAGGCGTGCAGTGGCTATCTACGATCCATGGTAAGCTACGAAGCGCCTTCGGGTCTATCCTCAGACAGGCGCCGCACCCGGTAAACTAATGCGCCGCGACCTCTGGAGTCGTTGGCGCCGGACCTTCATTCTGTACTTGTTGGATCTGTCGCTGGAGCAACAGCGTGCGCAATTGCGCCGCATCCATCGCCTGTTTCAGACCGTTTACCCGATCCAGATAGCGCGCATAATTACGCTCGTTGCCGGTGCGTATGGCCTTGCCCTGCTCGTAGTTTTTGGTCGCCTGAAGCAGCGCCAGCCGCGCCACAACCAGCTCCGCCTGCAGGCGCTTCAAGGCCGGATTTACCGCGGGTCGGGTGGGCGTGGGTGCAGCAGATGACGATGGGGTGACAACACTACCACTGGGCGCCGACACGGGCGTGCTGATCGCGCCCTGCGGCGCCCCGGAGATCTGCTCGACGTCTTTGGCACCCGCAGGCGGGGTTTCGCCATAACTGACTACTCCACCGCCACCCACCCAACGATAAATGGTTGATGCATTCACGGAAGTGCTGATCAGAAAGGCCGACAGGAAAATACACGCTCCCGCCGTTACTGCACGCTTTGATTCACCTTTACCAGACGTAAAAGGGGATTTCCTGTACTTCATCAGCCTGTTCTCCTGACCAGCGTGGCATATCTGTATATGGTCGCCAAGCCCCATATTGTCAAGGCAGCGGCCACAAAAAAGCCCCGCATAAAGCACGGGGCTGATAGCGCCGGGGAAAGCCCGCGGCGGCGGGGAGTACCTGGTCTCAGAGGCTGTAGTACATCTGGAACTCCACCGGATGGGTGGTCATGCGCAGGGTCTGCACTTCGGCCCACTTCACATCCAGATAACCTTCCAGCCAGCTCTCGGAGAACACGCCACCCTTCATAAGGAAGTCATGGTCGGCTTCCAGAGAGCGCAGGGCTTCTTCCAGCGACGCCGCCACACCGGGGATGTTGGCCTGCTCTTCCGCGGGCAGATCATAGAGATTCTTGTCCATGGCGTCGCCGGGATGGATCTTGTTCTGGATACCGTCCAGACCCGCCATCAGCATGGCAGAAAACGCCAGATAGGGGTTGGCGGTAGAGTCCGGGAAACGTATTTCGATGCGCCGGGCCTTGGGGCTGTTGACGAAAGGAATACGGATGGACGCCGAACGGTTCTTGGCGGAGTAAGCCAGCAACACCGGGGCCTCATAATGGGGCACCAGACGCTTGTAGCTGTTGGTGCTGGGGTTGGTCAGCGCGTTGATCGCCTTGGCGTGCTTGATGATGCCGCCGATGTAGTACAGCGCAATTTCCGACAGTCCGCCATACAAATCACCCGCAAAGATGTTCTTGCCATCCTTGCCGAGGGACTGGTGGACGTGCATGCCGCTGCCGTTGTCACCGACGATGGGCTTGGGCATGAAAGTGGCCGTCTGACCATAAGCCGCCGCTACGTTGTGGACGACATATTTGAGGATCTGCACCTCGTCCGCCTTGCGGGTCAGCGTATTAAAACCGACGCCGATTTCGTGCTGCCCGGCCGTGGCCACCTCATGGTGATGCACTTCCACCTTCAAACCCATTTCTTCCATGGCCAGGCACATGGCGGAGCGCAGGTCCTGAGCGGAGTCCACCGGCGGGACCGGAAAATAACCGCCCTTCACGCCGGGGCGATGGCCCATATTGCCGGATTCATATTCCTTGCCGGAATTCCAGGCGGCCTCTTCGGCATCCACCTTGTAAGCGCAGCCGCTCATGTCGATGTTCCAGGTCACGGAATCGAAAACGAAGAATTCATTTTCGGGACCAAAGTAGGACGTGTCGGCGATGCCCGTGCTCTTCAGGTAGATCTCGGCACGCTTGGCGACGGAGCGGGGATCGCGCTCATAACCCTGACCGGTGGCGGGCTCAATGACGTCGCAGCGGATAATGAGGGTGGTTTCATCCGTAAAAGGATCGAGAACGGCAGAGTCAGCCTCGGGCAGGAGAATCATGTCGGACTCGTTGATGCCCTTCCAGCCGGTGATAGAGGAGCCATCAAAAGCCTTGCCATCGACGAAGGTGTCTTTTTCGATAGTATGGCCGGGGACGGAGACGTGCTGCTCCTTACCCTTGGTATCGGTAAAGCGGAAATCGATAAACTTGATGTCTTTTTCTTTAATCAACTTGACCACATCACTGGGGCTATAACCCATTTGCTTCTCCTCCAATCAAGAAATATTCACGACCCTAAACAAACCATGCCTACAAAATTCATACCAGACCAAAACTAGCATGTTGATAATAATCCGGACTCCGTATGCACCAATATGGTGCCCAATTTTGGGGCAATCCAAAAATGTGCACTACTATAGGGCAGACGGTGTCTTTGGCAACTGCCCGGTCAATTGCCAGACCACATCCACCTGTTGCAAGCCAGGCACCCACCCCTGCAAGGCATCCTGAAGCTGTGTTTCCATATCCTGCAGGCTAGCGAATGTTTCCGCTGGCGGCAAGTGATAACGCATGCAGATCACGACGCCATCCTTGAGGTAATGCAAGGTCATCTGCTCCGCTAAAGGCAAGTTCCGCGCCAGCAGACGCTCGCACACCACCTTTTCAATCTCGCTGCGCGGCGGCAGGACCACGCCCCCATCCTCATCATTTTCGCTGTCGATGTGGATGGTGGCATCGGCCAGATCATCCACCTGCCGCAACAAGGTTATCCGCACCCGTTCGGCAATCTGGTGCCCCTCGGAGACACTCAGGGTCGACGCCACCTGCAGATGCACCTCGGCCAGTGCCTGATGGCCGATCTTACGGGTCTTGAGAAGATGCAAATCACGCACCCCTTCACAGCCGAGAATCACTTCGCGGATATGGGCCAGCGCTTCATCACTAAGACCACGATCCGCCAGCTCCTGCACCGCTTCCCAGCCCGTGACCAGGCCAATCCGCAGCACCATCAGGGCGACGATGAGCGCGACGACCGAATCCAGATAAGGCGCACCCAGCAAACTGCCGCCAATACCGATAAACACGATGACGCTGGAAATGGCATCGGTGCGATGGTCCCAGGCATTAACACGCAGCGCTGCGGAGCGGGTTCGCCGCGCTACCCGGATGGTGATCTGGTAGAGGGTTTCTTTGGCGACAATTGCGAAGGCGGCAATATAGAGGGTCCAGAAATCCGGCATGCCGTAATGGCCGATAATGAGCCGCTGGATCGCCTCATAGCCGATACCTGCACCGTTGACGGCCAGCAGGGTGCCTGTGGCCAGCGCCGCCAGCGTCTCAAAACGCTCATGACCGTAGGGGTGCTCCTGATCCGGCGGCTGGCTGCTGAAGCGCATGGCGAACACCAGCCCGAGGTCAGACAGCAGGTCGGAAAGGGAATGGATGGCGTCCGCCACCAGCGCACTAGAGTGCCCGAAAATACCCCCCGCCAGCTTGACGAAAAACAGCACCACGTTGGTGCCCGCCCCCATCAGGGTCACCCGCATGTTCTGCTTGCCGCGCTCCGTGCGACTGATGCTTTCTGCCACTACTCAGGGCCTCTCAAGGTTTTTCGGTCATCCGTAAAGTCAGCAACCGGTGCGGGTTTGAAACGATCCAGGGCGATCAGGCAGGATCAGCGCGAACCAGGTCAGCAGAGCGAGTACAGCCGCCGGCGCAACTTTAAGTTTTCATTACCCACCTGCAAACTGCCAAGAGTTGATAAGGAGCCGACTCATGACCGTGGCTCGGGTTATCTGTCTGGATAGTTGGTCGGACAATCGTCAATTCGCTGGCGATTGTCAAGACAATGCCCACAGATGAAACTCACCGATCTGCGCGACTTCATCACCTGCTACCATCCCGAGAACCGCCATGCGCGGCAGGAAAGCGCGCGCTTCAAGTGCTATCGTTACGAAGACTTGGTCATCCGCGACAAGACCAGTCTGGATATTTTCTGGCTCAAGGACGACAGCCTGGACAACCTGGATGATCTGCCGCCGCCGGATGTGTTGCAGCAGGAGATTGTCGACCATCTGGAGGCGGCGCTGGCGGCTTTCCGGGATGTGGCGGCGGGCTTGCCGAAAAGCGGGGACACGCACAATATATGCGCAGATGCTGTTTAATCCTCCTGGCATCCACACCGATTTACAGGACGAGGTGAACGCTATGAATACCGAAGCGATTTTGCAGAAGGCGCAGGAACGGGCCAGGGTCGCCGGCAAACGCCACGCCGGGGACCTCACGCCGGAGGAAGCCCATGCGGTGTTGCGCGACCATCCCAAGGCCATCCTGATTGACGTGCGCTCCCATCCGGAGCTGGATTTCTCGGGCTTCGTGGAGGGCTGCTGCCACGTGCCGTGGCAACAGTATCCGGGCATGACTCCCAACGCCGACTTTGACGCAGATCTGCGGAAGAAGGCCCAACCCGGCGATTTACTGCTGTTACTGTGCCGGACGGGTGGCCGCTCTCTGGCGGCTGCTGAACATCTGGCCGACCTGGGTTATGGCCATTGCTATAATATCCTCGGGGGTTTTGAGGGCAAACACGACACTCACGGTCAGCGCGGCAAGGTGGAAGGCTGGAAGGCCAGCGGTTTACCCTGGAGACATAAGTAGGTTGCGGTCTGCTTAAGACTGGCAGGCCGGGCAGAACAGCGCGTTCTTACCCCCCACCGAAAGGGTCTCCAGTGCGCCGCCGCAGTTCGGACAGTGTCCGTCTTCCCGATGGCGGGTGAGGAAGGTCTTGGGCAGCAGGTTGGTCTTCGCCTGACAGCGCACGGCCCGATCCAGCACCTTGGGTATCTGTTCGAGGAAATGTTCCCGCTCTTCTTCGCTGAGACTGGTCGCGGTGCGGTCCGGCCGCAGGCGGGCCTGAAAAAGGATTTCATCCGCCCAGATACCGCCGATGCCCGGCGCGAAGGTGTCATCCAGCAGGATGTTACGCAGGGCGCTGCGGCGACGGCTCAGGGCTTCGCGCAACACACCAAGACCTTCCCCGTGCACCATCAGCGGATCAGGGCCGAGCTTGGTCAGGAAGTCCACATCGCTGTTTTCATCCAGCATGCGCAGGCGGTTACCCAACTGGGTCCCCTGAAAACGCAGGCGCTGCTGGCCGTT
>JAKAVW010000117.1 GCA_021827445.1 Pseudomonadota bacterium | reverse complement strand
AGAAGTTTTCTATCGGCATTCATGCTTGCGGCTTTGGCCATCCTGGAATCACCATCAGCGTTCTGATCAATACCCGGATATCGCTCCACAGGGTTGCGTGTTTTGCGTACTCCAGGTTGATGCGGATCTTGTCCGGCATTATGGTCTTGACGTACGTTAGTTCCGGGTCAGGGCCGCTGGCAAGCAATTCACTTTCGTCCCGATAGGTAATTGAAGCGGGATCGGTAATTCCCGGAATCAGGTCCAGTACCTTGCGGTGCTCCGGAGCATAGAGTGCCACGAAAGCGGGAACTTCTGGTCTTGGCCCCACCAAGCTCATTTGTCCCCGCAGCACATTAATCAACTGCGGCAGTTCATCAAGCTTCGATTTTCTCAGCCAGTACCCAATGCGGGTGACCCTGGCGTCCCGTCCAACGGTCAGCGGACGGCCCAGTTGATCCGCATCGCGCACCATGGTGCGGAACTTGAGCATGCGGAACGGCTTGCCGCGATGTCCGATTCGTTCCTGCCGGAAAAGCACCGGCGTCCCCTCCGCCGCCAGGATAGCCAGCGAAATCATGGCAAACAGCGGCGACAACAGCAGCAGGCCTGCCGCACTGACGCCGACATCAAACATGAGTTTCCCGGCTCGCATGATTTCAGCGCCTGAACGCCCGTGCCACGTCCAGCACCGCTTCAATCACATACCGCACATCGGCATCCGTTAGGCCCGGGTGCAGCGGCAGGCTCAGCAAACGTTGATAATTTTCAAAAGCCACCGGAAAATCCTGAGGTTTCCATTGGTATTTATCCCGGTAATAGGGGTGCAGGTGTACGGGGATGAAATGTACCGAAGTGCCGATGTTGCGCTTTTTCAATTCCTCGATGAACTCATCCCTTGAAATGCGCAACATCCCGGGGCGCAACCTCAACACGTACAAATGCCATGCCGACTCCACTTCCACCCGTTCGACGGGGCATTCCAGGGACTCAATCTGTGAAAATGTCGCTTGGTAGCGCGCCACAATCTCCCGCCGCCGCGTCTGGAATCCCGTGAGTCTGCGCAGTTGTACCAAGCCGATGGCCGCCTGGATGTCGGTCATGTTGTACTTGAAGCCGGGCAATACCACTTCGTAAAACCAACTGCCCCCTTTATCATAGCGTTTCCAGGCGTCCCGACTCATGCCGTGCAAGCTGATTACCCGTGCTTTCTCCAAATATTCCTGTGTGCCGGTCAGCATACCGCCTTCCGCAGTGGTCAGGTTTTTGGTGGCGTAGAAACTGAAGGCGACAGGATTATTCCCCGCGCCGATATATCTGCCCCGGTATTTTGCCGGCAGCGCATGGGCCGCATCCTCCAGCACCGCCAAATGCTGCTTATTCGCAATTTGGGTGATGGGATCCATGTCGGCGGGGTGCCCAGTGTAATGCACCGGGATAATGACCCGCGTTTTCGCAGTCACGACCGCTTCGATCCTGTCCGGATCAATATTGAGAGTATCGGGCTGAACGTCAACCAGTACTGACCGCGCACCCACATGCTCGATGACATTCACGGAGGCCGCAAACGTCATGGGCGTGGTGATCACCTCATCTCCCGGGCCGATTCCCAAAGCCACCAGGGCGGTATGCAGGGCGGCGGTGCAGGAATTCAGCGCCAGCGCGCCGGGCGCATGCACAAAGCGTGTGAACTCCTGCTCGAACTCCAGGGTCTTGGGTCCGGTGGTAATCCAGTCAGAACGCAGCACTTCGCTGACCGCCGCCACTTCTTCCTCTCCTACCGCTGGTGGCGAGAACGGTAAAAAATCCTGTCTCACGCGTGCTGCTCCAATTCTAATGCCCACTCCATGACGGCCGATGCTACCGGCCTGCCTACATTTTCCGAGAACCAGCGTTGTGCAGCTTTACCCATACGATTGCACTCATCAGGGTGATCTCGCAACCAACGCAAAGCTCCAGCCATCCCGCGTGCATCGCCCGGCGGACAGCAAATGCCGCTGCCGGCGGCTGTCAGGACGTTTGCTGTGTCCCCTTCTCCACAGAATACCACGGCTTTGCCCAATGCCATGTAATCCAGAATCTTGCTGGGCAAAGCATCGTTGGCAAACGAGGGTTGCGCGACATACATATGCGCACAAGCACAAGCACAAGCACCCAGGATAATCTGCCGCGCTTCATGCCGTGGCAAGGGGCCGGTCATGACCGCATTCAGGTTTGAATCACGAATACGCTGCTCATACTCAGCCCGGTGCTCTCCCTCGCCAGCCAGCACAAAGCCGATGTCACGTTCGTTGCACAATAATTCGGCTGCATCCAGCAGGGTTTTTACGTCATTGGAAAGCCCCATACTGCCGGCATACACCACAATGAATTTTGCCTCTTTGGGCGCATGCTGACCCAGTAACTGATGCACACTGTCCTGTTCGCACTCCCCGCTATGCAAATAAACATCGGCATTGCAGAGCACACGGACCCGCTCGGCCGGAACCTCCAGTTCAAGTAAACGGCTGCGGATACCCGGTGTGGCAGCCAAGATATGCCGCGCGCGCTTCCGCATGGATCGCTGCCAAACAGACATCAGTTTTGCAACCAGCCCAGGCTTTAGTACGCCAATGGCCAGAGCGGTTTCCGGATACAGATCGCGCTCGTCCAGCACCAGACGCGCGCCCTTCATGCGCGCAACAATACGCGCAGTGGGCGTGATAAAGATGGGATCGGTGCCGACAAAAACCCGCTCCGCCTTGCCGGCTCGGGAAATGCCCGCCACACAAGCCAAGCCAGCGTAAATCATGTAGTGCAGCAGACGCCGCCAGAGGTTCCGGCGATAGTTTCGCAACCCCCAGACTCGCAAAATACGGATCCCTTCCTGCTGCTCCTCGGTGCACCAGCCGCGCCTGCCGCCGCGCAAATCCTCACCTGTCATGTACTGTATCGCCGAGGTAATCACCGTCACTTGGCAGCCCAAGTCGCGCATGAGTTGGGCTTCCATCCATGGACGGAAAGCGCCTGGTTCATGGTCCAATGGCAAATGAAACGTAAAAAACAATACCTTCATCAAGTCCACCTCGAATTCAAATTTAAGCACGCAGAATGTTCACAAAACAATCCTGAAAGCGCCGGCTTTCATTCCCTTTCACACAGTCCGCACTCCATGGCCCCGCTTGATCAGTTTGCTCACTTCAGAACCGCCGATGTTCAAAAGTGCATCCAAAACCGATAACCGTTCAACAAAAGGCCCCCAACACTGTCGATATTCATGTTCGACATTTTCATGCACCATTACCTCAATACCCGCCCGCTTGAAGGCATCCACATCTAAGTACTTTAGCCCACCGGAGCCACACAGATAAGCATTGCCTCCCACCGCCTGGCAGAGACGGACCAAGCGCTCGCTAGACGTTCCTTCCACATTCAATGTCGAGCTGCGGACGATACAGGTGTGTGACGTAATATCAAGCCAACCTGAAACTTGCTCGAGAAGAGCTTCATTGATTTGGCCAAGTTTTCCCCACTTCACTTCATAGATTGTGTTGAGCAAGTCTTTGTAAGTTCCGAAGAATGGCGCCCGGGAATAGTTCGCGGTAATCGTGCGCCAGTGCTTGGTTTGCCAATTGGATTCACTGACTGTCTCGATTTCGTTTATCTGCTGCCTGCTGCCGTTCGCGTAGCGAACCGGAATCGTAAGCCACATAGGACCATTGGGTCCTTTTAGCTGGTTGCGATTCGTCCAATTATTCTTCGAATATTCCACATCGTCCAGACTAACGAAAATATCAGCCGCCGCCATCTTTGCAAAGTACGACAAAGCCGGCACATAGTTGGGCTGATGAATGTTGACAATCCGCACTAAAGACTACCCCCCTTGTCCAGCGTTATTCCACGAATCCTGTAAACCGAACATTGCTAACGATCTCTCCTTATTTCTCCGCCCGAACCATCGCATTAAGTATGGTTACTTCCACGCTTGAAGTTGCGGCAGCACATCCTGTGGGTGCAAATTGGTCACCCACCATACTGGATGCGTAAGCAAATAGATCTGTTGCTCCACGCCTAACAAATTCACAGGATTCAGATCGTTTTTCCACATGCCACTGCTATCCGAAGCAAACTTCGCATGCTTATTGAATATGTGCTCACCTGCATCGTACAAAAACCCACAGGTCACAATCTCATTGGGCGTCAACCTGAATTTCTGACGTTTTGGCATATGGGGGCAAATTCCCCGTACGGAATCTCCCACAGCTTCCTCAAGAAGGCGCTTTTCTAGCGCTATTTCGGCTACAAATTCCTCTCTGGTGCTACCCCCGGAAACCGTATCATTATGCAAGCCGATCTCGAAACCGCTATCTCGCAGCCAATGCAGTGCAGCTTGATTCTCGATTTGAAACACATTGTATTGGGCCCGCAAACGCACAAAGAACGTGGAGCGGACTCCTCGTGCAAGCTCGATCTCGGCAAGAGTCTTCGCCCATACGGGATTCATATCAACATCGTGTCGCAAGATTAATACACGAGCGCCCGGACACTCTATACGATAATCACACAGCCTCATGATCCGATAACCATTCTCACTTACCGCATCGAGTAAGTGCGCATAACCATCTAGGCTGAACTGGCTAGAATGCCCTGGCATTTCGTATCAGAACCTCTCTACAACCCCGCCGTTGTGCCTCGCAGCGGTGCATTCTGGATTTCACGGGTATCACTCCCCAACCTGGCAGTGGCCCACATAGAAGTAATATGCTCGTAGCTCTTGCGAGTGACAAAATTATGCGTTGTTGCTCACTACTATATCCTGGAAAGATATTTGGACAGGAAGAACAGATGATCGGTTACATTATAAAATCGCTATGAATGAGCCCTTGAGCAAGTAAATCATTCGGTCAAAATTTACGATTCAATGTTAGAATAAACAACAAAGCGGCTTGAATAGCAATTCCAACCACCCCAACCGTGTTTGTGGACAGCACGCACCACCAGCTTAATAGTTTTCATCATGCCCACCCCTTGAACGACCGTCAACAGCCAAGCTCTTCGTGCAGTAAAAAGGAATATAAGGCTAAAAGTTTGGGCGCCTCCCCTTCATCCCAGTTGAAACGCCCCCGAAAAGCCGCATAACCGGCTTGCCCCATTGCGTCAGCTAAGGTAGGGTTCTCCAGCAGTCCGCTAATCTGCCTGGCAATCTCTTGCGGCTGTGTGGGATCCACGAACACTGAACAGCCAATGGGAATGAGGGTCTGACGCAACCCCCGGAAAGCGCTGGTAATCAAGGGCAGACCGTAGGCCATGTACTCTATCATCTTGACGGTGAAAAAACTTTCATCCTGGTAATTGTCCTGCCCGCCATATAGGATCAGCCCGATGCCGGCGGCCGAAAGCCACTTGGGGATCTCCGCATGCGGCACCCGCCCGAAGTATTTGACATTACCGGAAATGCCAAGCGCCTCGGTTTTCGCGAGATAAGTCTGGATAAACTGGTCATCACCTGATCCCAGTAACCACAGCTCGAAATCGGGGTGGGTCTTCACAACCTCCGCGGTAGACTCGATCATCTCCGGTAGGGCAATCTGCCGGTCAAGAAGACCGATATAAACGGCGTTTTTCGGTCGAATACGACGGGAAAGTTGCTGCACCCCGAAATCCAGTGGCGGAAAATTGTGGACAACACTCACACGTTTATGCCAGCGAGCAAAGCGCCTGCCGATGTGTTCGTCAACCACACACACCCAGTCTACGAAAAGACACAGGAACCACTCGATACAGGCCACTGCCTTGCGCAATGCACTGCGTGCATACTTCCCTGCGACGTGATTGTAAGCGTAGGTCCGCGCATAGTCCTCGTGCGCATCGTACACCAGCCTACACCGGGTCAGAAACTTGACCAGCACCCCAACCATCAACGATTGGGGCTCGTGGGCGTGGATAATACGGCCGCGAAGCCGCATGGCATGCTTGAACAAATGCCACATCGTTCCAAATCGCAGTCTGGAACGGTGACGCTTAAGCACCGTCACATTTGGCGCGAATCCGGTCACCGAACTGGACACCGCCACTTGCGGTTCCATGCCGACAACTGCTACCCGCAGCCCGGCTTTCAGTGCGGAACAGCTCTCTTTCCCGTAGATGCGGTGGTGATCGAAAGAATAGGCGGCAGTCAGATGAACAATGTCCGGTTTAACACTCTGGCCTGATATTGCCTCCACTAGGCCTATGCTGTTTCTGGAAGCGTCCTTGACGTTACTTCGATTCATGGTGACTGTTATTCCAGAAATTCGACGTTTAAGATTGATTTATCTTGGTCCAAGCAACAAGATCCCGTTTGAGAAGGGTCTCCAAAAGTGAGATGTCGTCCCGGTAACAGTCAATGATATGCTGACGCATTTCGTTTATCAGCGCCGGCTTTTTTATTTCACGGCGGTTCCAGCGATCAATAAACGCTGTTACCCCTCCAAAAGGGGCGCGTAATGTGGACGAAGGATTCACCAGCCGTCTATGCGTTGTCCGGGCTTTCTGTCGCAGCCAGCTCAGCAGCGACTGAATCGTGGCCGAGTGCACGTCTGCATAAGCATTAACCACGGGAAAATCCTGCCTGCTGTCGTTTTCCAAGCCCAGAAAACTCAGAGTCTTGGTATATACGAGACGCGGGTTTTGCCGCAACTCCTCATAGAGGAACACGCTGACCTGCTCGGAAGGAAACTGCTGATAGACGCGCTGCAACTGTTCTCCATAGCGTGCCACAGTCCGGTAATAGAGAAACTCGGGCGTACGGCAAGCCATGGGTATCCGCTTACCGGCACGTCTCAACGGTTCCAGCACCCATGCCTCGCTGAATGATTTCGCGGTTTCGATGCCCATGCGGCGCTGTTGCGCGTAGAGCGACGGCAGCATCTCGTCGGGGCGGCGGAGTATCGCGATTAGCCTGGCGTCCGGAAAAGTAGCGCGAATGGCTGGGATGGCAGCTCGCGAGTATAGGTACCACACGGAGGCGTCACCGGTCACAGGTATACCTGTGACATCCTGTTTAACAGGGAAAAGAGCCAAATATTCCGGCCAGTCCGCAACTCCCCTGTGCCCCGGAAAATCGAAGGTGAAATACTGGGGCTCCTTGGGTTCGCACACATGAATTTGGGGGTGTTCGCTCAGATATTGAGCCAGCGCCGTAGTACCGGATTTGGGTGCGCCAATGATAAAGAAATTAACGCGCCCGGACGCTTCAGTATTTGCGGTACCGTCAGTTGAGACAACTGAAACCGGAAGCATTGCTATGGCACCACCGGCTCAATTTCTGCCTGCCAGACATTCGGCCCGACGATTACCGTTACCTTGCTGAAATGCCGTACCCATGAACCGTCAGGACGCTCAGTCGCAACATCCAGCGGAAAACCATAATCCACCGACTCTTCAGGGTAGCTCTGAACATAGCCGTATCCGGGGGGGGCATTAATAGTGATGTAGGAACATGGCCCCTTGGTGAGCAGATAGTTTGCCACATCCCACATCCTTTGCGTAGCGGTCTGCAAGACCGGTTCACGTCCAGAGCCAATGTTATCTAAATCCCAGAAACACCTGCCCGTACTCGAGAGTGCCAGTGCCCATTTCAACTCCGCCCGCCAATTGGCCTTGGTGATCCACCCATATTGCGTCACCCCTGCTTCATCTAAAGTTAAATCAGCCTCCCGCGATAACTGGATGACCTGCAAGACATTATCCGCCGTCGGCCCGGTGTTGATGGCGAGCGTCGCAGTGGGCGAGTAAGCGTGCACCATCTGCGCGAAATCCGTTGTAGCCCTCAGAACATCATCTGCATACGCCTGATCTCGGTACTGTCCGTTGTACTGTCTGACAAATTTCCCGGCGACGTCATAATGTCCGCAGCGTCCAGTGCTGTTTTCAAGACCAACGTTGTCCATGTCAATGTTGTAGCCCTGTGCCAGCAACGGATAGAAGTATTCATCAAAAAGAAAACGGCGCACGTTTGGGTTCCCTATATCAACGGGCCAGTAATACCACCCCGGATTCCATGCCGGCGTCTTGCCATCACATTTGTATTCAATCCAGGTCGGATGATCAGATGCGAACTGGTTAAAAGCCGTCATATTAACTGGTGCTTTAGACGGCCATGGATTTATGGTGTCATCGTAAAACCCTAAAATGACGTAGTGTCCTCCGTACATAGGCAGCTTGGGTAAGCGAGCACCCCACATAATTACTGCGGGATTGTCATAAGCCGCCCTCCCGGCATCAAAGATCTGGCCAATCAAAAGGCTCCGACCTGTTGGGAACAACCGACTACGGGGCACAAACCTCCTTCCTGCTTCGGAAGCGTATGGGGCAGATTGTTGTCCTGCATACTTGCCGCACCCGGCTAGAGCCGCCATAACCAATATCCAGTACCCAGCTCTGTTCATGGCACCTGCTCGTTATCCCCGCGTTAAAGTGTCAATATCTACGCAACATTGAGCCAGACCGCCCCGCCGAGATTCCAATCTGGAATTCACTATGGCGTGAAATATTGTAGTTTCCGCCTTGCTACGTGTGACTTTAGAGTTCAGGGAAGCACACCCGATAGCGCCGCGTCGCTCGTGACGGCTGGTACGGTCCCTGTCTGCGTGCGGACCCGCACAGGCAGGCCGGCGTCCCGGCCACGCGCTCCAGCGGCGACTCATTGCTTTCGCTGCGGCACGCCCTGC